>CAZYKN010000059.1:0-9014 GCA_964648135.1 uncultured Flavobacteriaceae bacterium | reverse complement strand
TATTTTTAAAACGGAAAAAATCAAACAGACAGAGTTTAAATTACACTCCCTTTTATTCGCTAAAAACAAAAATCATAATCGATTTATGTATTGGCTTATAGTACTAATGATTTTACAATTAGAATCATTTCTTCTACGAACTGGGCTAATAAAATTTGTCCTCCATTTACACAATGTATCGATGCCTTTAATTTTTTTATTAGGACCTTTTCTGTACTTCTATATTTTAAATCAAATAGGAAAAAGGATTACATTAACAATTAAAACGTTGCACATTTTACCATTTCTATTTTATTTTGGTTATTCCTTTAATTACTTTCTTCAATCCCAAAATTATAAACTGAATGTTATAGTTGAAAAATTCCATCCCAATTGGGAACAATTACCTGTAGAAAAATATTTTTCAGTTGATCCTTGGAACATACAGGGTTGGATAGTAGTAGAAGTTCTCACACTTCATCTTCTTATTTATGGTGTACTTTGTTTTTATATAATAAAGAATTCAAAAAAAATCACTAATAGTAAAAATTGGCTTTTATATTTAACTGGCATATTGACTTTTGGAGGATTGATATTGTTTTTCTCTCAAGGTGGCATCATTAATGAGAAGGTTTTTTTTAAAAGCCCATTTCCACAATAT
Organism: uncultured Flavobacteriaceae bacterium; assembly: GCA_964648135.1. Classification (GTDB taxonomy): domain Bacteria; phylum Bacteroidota; class Bacteroidia; order Flavobacteriales; family Flavobacteriaceae; genus S010-17. The sequence goes on along the minus strand of CAZYKN010000059.1, from coordinate 8,374 downwards.
TCAGCCGATGTTTTTAGTACAGTTGCTATGTATTTAATAATGATGTATTTTATTTTAAAAATAGATTTTCGTTTTTCATATTCGTGATTTTAATTGTTAATAATTTTCAAAAAAATTAGGTGTCATTTTACAGGTTGTCTTAAAATTGTTTTCATTTTTTGATCTTCTGTTTTTCTTGGATCTGATATATATATTTCATGATGCAAACCCTTTTTAACTAGCTTGTTATCTTTTATAAAAGCATCTATTTTTTTTAGTGTTTCTGGTTCTGTTGAATAAGGACCAACATGTAGTATTTGTATGCATTTTTCTTCATTTATATTTTCAAAAACAATTTTATTTATAAGTTCAATTTTCTTTTTTTTGATGACTTCTATTTTAGCTTGTTCAAAAACGTTTTTGCTTACAAAGTCTGGCATTCTAATCAGTAATTTCCAACACCAATCCTTTTTTGGAACTTCCAATGCTGGTTTATCTGAATTTACCCACCAAAGACCTTCTAATTTTGGGACACTAAATACCATTTTATTTAGTTTATAGATTTTCCTTATTCCATATGCTAATGGATAAAGTGCTTCAACTGCCTTTGTAAATTCCTTGCCAGCTGGTTCTCCTTTCCCTAAAACTGCTAAATAATTAAAACTATTGAATCTTCTAATCTCTGGATTTACCTTTGCAGAATAATAGTTTTTATCTTCTTTTACTAAATCTATTTTTATCATTTAATTATCTGTTTATGATAGTTATTTTACATCTAAATTATACTTAATAGCATCATTATTCTTGTGATATTTAATTATTAAGTAAATGAATTTTACTTCTTTTTCAATTGAAAAATTCTATTATTATTTTTGACTTCCCAGCCTTTATTTAATTCTAAAGTCCAACCATCTCCTTCTACAACTTCTGTACTAATTTTTAAAGGTTTAGACACTGTAACACTTTTCCAATCTACACTTAATAAGACTCCATTTTCAATAGTTAAAATTCCCCAATTATCAGTTATTCTTGCAGTTGGATAAACATTACCATATTTTTCAAGCGGAATGATAGTTCTTGGATCAAATGAAATATTCATATTTTCGAGCTGTATTTTTAAAGCAGGTTCCTCTAAAAACTTTTTCTTATAGGCTTTTATTTTTGCTAATCGTTCATTCTCTCTAAGATTTTCTTCATTAACTATATCCTTATAATTGTAATCATTTTCTTTAGCAATCTTTAAATAGGAGTTATTTTTCGGTAGTTGAATGGAAAAGTTATTGATAAAATAATCGGTTAAATTGGTTTCATTAGAGATATTCTTTTGCCAACTTTGTACCTTTTGAGAAAGCAAATAACCATAAACAGGAATCGTTTGGTAAGCAAATGATCGTACAAACGTTGGGTTAGTATAAAATTGATTGATGTTATTTGTAAAATGTAATTTCATTTCTTTTGTATTTCTACCACTTAACATCACAGCAGTATATTCAGCCAAGCCTTCATTTAGCTCTAATAAATTCTCATTATCTTTTATTTGTTTATTTAGCTGCCTTTTGCTTCTAAAAAATAAAGCATTTGCAATGTGCGAGTTTCTTAAAATTTCATTTTTGGAGTTTAATGCTTTTTTTAATGCTTCTAATTCAAATTTGAGTAAAAGTCTTCCTTCATACGAATCTAAATGTGCATTGTTGGCTTCGTTTAAATTTGCAAAACCAATGTCAGGTTGCAAACGATGAAATAACTCGTGAATGACCAAACCCGTTCTTTCAAACTTATCATTAGGCAGCGGCAACATTATCATTGCCCATTTTTCGCCATCAATATTAACCGAAGTATTTGCAATATTAATTTCTTTAGTCAAAGTATCTGTAAAAACTGAATTTACTTTTTTATAATCATTAGAGGTGTTGTCTTTGTTAGCTACAAATACTCTTGTTTTAGGATTTATAAAAATCAATGGACCATACAATTGATGATTCCAAAAATTTCCATTATCATTTTTTACTAAAGTTTCAACTTCATTAATTGTGTTTTCAATAACTTCCAATTTTTCTTTACGGTGTAATTGAAGGTCTCTATTTGTTTTTTCTGCTTTATGAGTTAAACAGGAACTTAACACTATTAAAATTATGATATAAATTGTTTTCTTCATGATTTAGTTTATAAAATTTGTAACTTTTTTAGCACCAATTTTTTTTAATGCTTTGGTATTTTTTAGGAATAAAAAACGACTTTTTTCTTTAATGATTTTAATATCAACTTTTTTCCAATCATTTAAATTATCAATATAGTTTTTATGAAAAATAAGCATAGACAAATCTCTAATAACCCCATAATTTGCAAAAGCATGAGCGTTGTTTTTTTGATTTTTACCATTGGCTATAAAGTTATTTATTAATTGATATGTTGTTGTTTTAGAACTTGCTAACTCGACTAATTTTGCTCTATATTCTAAATCTGCTTGCTTTAAATTTGGAAAGTTTTTATAATCTGCAAAATGTTGCCCTTCGTGTTTTAAATAACTTACTTTAAAATTTTCTGAATTTCTATCGTAGGCATCTCCTACCGAAAAAAGTGCTTCACGAGTTGCCCAACCACCTGCATAACTACGACCAAAAGTGGTATAATGTGCCCAACCTGTTGCAATAAAATTGGTTAAAAAATTTACTTTTACGTTTACTGAATCATTTATGAGTCGTATAGGATAACTTTTTAATTCGTTGTTTTTCCATAGAAATAAATCATATAAATCACCAGTTTTACCAAAACAATTTGAGAAATAACCTAAATCTTTTAGGTATTTATTACTGTATGTGTATAAACTGTCTTTTATATTTTTTAATGGTATTTTTTTAACTTTAAAATGCGTTTCAAAAATATAATTAGATACATTTTCTTCAAGTAAACTATCTGCTTTTTTGAGCGTAGATTTTTCCAAAACAACTGATTGCCAATAATTATGAAACAACTTGACAAATTGAATTATTGAAGCATCTTTAGTATTAAAATCATATTTTTCAGTTTGATTTATAAACCTATTGTAATACAATATGCGCTTTTCTTTTTGTTTGTCAGATAATTTTTTAATATTTATAGTATCTAAAATATTAAAAACTGTTTTCAATTCACCACGTAAAGCATAAGGATAAATACTTTTAAAATCTTTACTAAAGTTTTCTTTAGGTATTTGATTATCTTTCATTTTGCATGAAAAAAAGCAAAGTAAAATAATAATATTAAAAAATAAATTTTTCATATTTCAGATATAGTTGTTTTAATATTTAGATATAGTTGCTTTAATATTTAAAGGTAAATCATAAAAAGGGTCTATATATTTTTTAGTCATATAATATGCAATTATTGTAATTATTTCGTTTATAATAAATAGCAAACCAATTCCAATAATGGGTTGGGCTAAAAAATTCTTTTCAACCATAAGGTATTCAAGCGTTCCAAAGATTGGTCCCCATAGTATATATGGAAAAAAACCTAAATAAAAAATAAACCAGACTAATCTATACTTATTTGTTATTGCTTTATAAGCTTTGATTAAAGGAGGTAAACAAATTATCCAAATTACAATTATTACTGACCAATAAACTAAAGGTGTATTTCCATATAATATTGAAGTTGCATAGAATTCATCATTCATTCTAAAAAAAGGGCTAACCATTCTTTGAAAGGGTAATTGAGCAAATATGATAGCAAACCCGAGATGTCTTTTAAAATTAGAAAATTTATTATTTAAAAAATATGCACCAATATACATCATCGCAAAGGTAAAAAGTGGTCCTACATAAGTTGCTATTAAAGATTTCGAATCTGTTTCACATGCTGTTTCAAAATAATTAAATGTTTTTTTGCCCCAAGCTCCACATATTAAATATCCTGCAAAATGATGAATGAGTTCGTGTAAAGAAACATATAGCATTATAATGCAATAAAATGCCAAGCAATATTTCCATGTAATTTTTAGTTTTATCATAATTGCATTTGTAATTTTTCATTCAACCATTTAAACGCTCGATTAAACACTTCTTTGGTATGATTTTTAACGGAAATAATTTGTCCGTTTTCGTCTTTTATATATTCGTTAAATGAATGATTATAAGGATAAACTTTATATGTAATATTTTTCTTTTTAAGTCTTATGCTTTCAAGAAATAAATAGTCAGTACCTAAAACCGAAGTATTGTTGTCGTTTGAACAGGCTACAATGTATATAGGGATTTTTGAAGACATAATGTTTTCTGTAGGATTGTTACTACCAAAACTACTCCAACGTAAATAGGTGTGTCCAAACCATTCTTTGTCTGTCGCTTTTGGATCTGAATAAATACTCCTAAAAACCGAATAAAGTGAATCAATATTTTTTTGTGCTTGGGTTTCCGTAATTAGTTTCTTATTGACATCAATTCTATTTTGAAGAATAAAATCATAGAATTGAGAAAGTCCGTTACCAACAAATAACAATGCATACGTTATATCATGATTTATTGAAATGAGTTTTGTACCAACTTGAAACCCTTCAGAAACACCTACAACAATAATCTTATTTTTAGGATTTATCTTATGCATTTTATCTAAAACAAGATTAGCTGATTGAACTCTCCAGTTAAGAGATAACCTTTGTTTATAAATTTTTGATTGATGATAAATAGGAAATTTAATAAGAGCTTCTGTTTTTACACTATCAATAAAAGGGACATTAGGTTTACTAATTAAAACTATAGTAAACTTTTTTGATAAATTTTGAAAATCAATGATTACTGTACTGCCAATGCCATTTTTCATTTGTTGAAAGAGAGGAAAAGCACCTGAACCATCTAAATACAGTAAAATTGGTTTTTCAATATTCGAATCATTTTTACTTACATAATAGTTGATTTCCCCTAACTCTTTATTTGTTATTGAATACGAATTAAAACCCAAATCATCTGACGTAATTGTCTGTGTATAAAAATTATTGACAGGAAAAATTAATACATAAATAATGCATAATAGTTTTTTCATTTCATCTGTTATTTTAATTCATCTTTTAACTGAATCCATTCTTTGATGATAGTCTGTAACGCTTCTTTTTTATTTTCAATATCTTCCAAGTTTTGAAACCTAGCGACTCTAGACTTTTTACCATCACCTTCTAAAAGTCCTGATTTATCATTTATAATTGCTCCTTCATGAAACATCAAACTAACAAACTTTTTGGCATTCATAAAAAATGATGCTATGTTTCCTTTATACATAAAAGTAGGACTGCTCCATTTTATGGTTTCTTCTATACGGTCATCTGTTGCAAGAATAATTTCTCTTATTTTTTGAATTTCCTTTGTTAAAGGATGCTTTTTCTTTTTTAGAAAATCATTTACTTCGGTTGTAGTTTTCATTGTATTATTTTATTATTAAAAAAAACTGTCTCAAGCATAGTTTTATTTTAGCCTGAAACAGTTTTGTACTATTCAAAATATAAACTTTATCTTTATTTTATACATCTATCAATACTCTACTGTTTCAAAAGGCGTAGTAAATGTTACTGCATTTGTATATACATTACTAACGTCTGTTAAAGACTGAGACATTGTGCTTAATAGAAAATGCATACAAATTATAGTATCTGGGTTTACATTATTAATTATTGCATCTCTATTTTGAGTAGTTACCAAATTTTGATTTGGTAAACCAGGTATCACAAAGGTTGGTATAAAAATTACATCAATATTGTCTGCTAATAAATTAAATACATTTAATTGAGAATCTATATAGTCGATGTCTCCTGTATGAAATAATTTTTTACCATTAAGCGTAACAATGTATGCATAACTTTGTACCATACTAAAATCTTGATTGTTTTGATCAAAATGTTCAATTTCTAAAACATCAATGCTAATATTATTTACATTGAGATTAACACGTTCAAATTTATTGATAGAAAAATTTGGCATTTGGCTTGCAAATCCTGCAAAATTTACTTGCATACTTGAAGGCACAATTAATTTAGTGTTTGGATGATTGGTTAAATAATTTTGAATTGCTGGTGTATTAATATGATCTCCATGTGCATGCGTAACCATTATGACATCAATATCATCATATGGAGCCACGCCATTTTCTACATTCAAATAATCTGCTGCAGAAGGTGAAACCCAAGCTCCAGCTAAATTACTGGCTCTATTCATACCATCTATCATTACTTTTTTGTCTTCAAACTCTAACATAACACCATCGTTTGCGATATATGTTACTTTTACATTGTTTCGTAATGAAAATTCTGCACTTGGTGTACTTAATGTATTGGTGTTTATTGCAGAGTCATTAGAGACTGTCATTACAAAAACTTTATACAAATTATCATTAGTGATTAATTCGCCTGTTGTTGTTTTAGAATTGGAAGCTAATTGAACTGATATATTTGCTCCTGTATTATCTACTACAAATAAATTTTCAGTTGCTACGGATTCTGCCATTGCTAAATCAAAATTTGCACTACTTGCACTGTTTACTACAAAGATTCGATACTCTGCTACATTAGATTCGTCACTAACTTTTGAGAAAGCTACTTGCAAATCCGTGCCATTACCTGCAAAACCAACATCTTCAATTTGTAAATTTGAAACCGCTTGAAGTGGTGTTGGAGCAGAATCATCAACTAAGGTTATTTCTGGACTTGCTGTACTCAATATTTCTGTTATATTAAACTCTTGAACAATATTTGAAACTGTCATTACAAATATTTTGTAAGCAATGTTATTGGCAATTAATTCACCATTTATGGTTTTTGAATTTGCTGCTAAATTTACAGAAATATTGGAACCTGTTTTATTGACAACAAACAAGTTGCTTGCTGGAATAGATAATGCATTTGCTAAATTAAAACCAGAACTGTTTGTGCTTTTAATTACAAAAATCCTGTATTCAGCTACATTAGATTCATCGGCAACTTTAGTAAATGATACTTGTAAGTCTGTTCCATTACCATTATTACCCATATCTGTAACAATAAGATTAGTAATAGTTTCTAAAACTATAGGAGAAGGTCCTGCATCATCATTACTACAGTTTTGTATGATTAGTAATACAGATAGAAAACTTACTGCTGAAATAATTTTTAGAACTTTTTTCATTTTTTTCTTTTTATTAAGTTATTAAGGTTATTTTTTTAACATAGAACTCGTTTAAACTTTTTCAATTAGCTAAAAAATTGTCCTTTTGCACCCTATTTTTGTCTTTTTTTCCTTCCATAGCCCTGCTATGCAACTCAAAAAAGCCTTCAATAGGATAAAAAACTCCTAATTTTCGCTTCAATCCAAAAAGTTTAAACGAGTTCATAGTATTTTTACTAATTAAGTGAAATACTCGAAACATCAATTATATCAGTACAATTGCCTATTTGACCTGCTAAATTTTCATGGTCGTCAACAACTAATTCCCAATCAATAACAACTTCAATAGGGAAATTTTGTTCGATGTTCAAATTATTTTCTGGTAGAGAAAGAGCTCTATAATTTTCATTTTCTATTTTAATCATATAGCCTCCACAACACTCACATTGTCTAATATCAAAACCCATAATTGTGGCTTTTGAAGTTATAATAGTAGTTTCTTCATTTTTAATTTCATTGTTTTGTGTGCAACTAAATAATATTGCAATTATTAAATATGGTAGTAACTTTTTCATTTTTTTTTGATTAATATATTTTGTTTTGTAGTAATATGGCAATTGCTAAGAAAGCATAGAGTATAAATAATGAAATTTGAAGTCTATATTTATAAATAATTGTTTTCATTAATCTTTTATAACCTTACCATTTGCAAGTAATTTATCTTTATTAAACAATGAATATAAATAGCTGCCAGATGCTAAACTTGATAAATCTATAATTGCTTTAAAATGTTGATTGTCGTAATCAATTTTTTTAATCTCTTTTACAACTTTTCCATTAATGTCAAATAGTTTAAAACTTAAGTTTTTATAATTTGTCAGTAATTCTGATTCTATAGTAAATTCTTTAGTTATAGGGTTTGGATATGTTTTTAAGTTTAATAAAGGCGCAACTGTTTCAACAGACTGCTCTGTAGATAAAACACCAGTTAATAGTCTAATAACTTGAGGGTTTAGTATTCCTGAATTTGAATTAGTGGAACTATTAATGTAAATTGAATCACCAGTTTTTGTAACCGCAACTCCATTAGGATACATAAAGGTAGAAGTTAGCGCACTTCCATTAGTATTCCCTAAAGCACCACTTTCTGCTAATACTTCTACTATTGGAGGATTATCATCTAAATTTTGAAACCTAGCGACCCTGGACTTTTCACCATCACCTTCTAAAAGCCAAAATTTATCATTTATAATTGCTCCTTCATGAAACATCAAACTAACAAACTTTTTGGC
>CAZYKN010000058.1:0-9059 GCA_964648135.1 uncultured Flavobacteriaceae bacterium | reverse complement strand
TCTATTTCGTCTTTATCTTTAATTGGAATTATTATGACTTTGGTGGTTGTTTTTACACTACAACCGTATTTATTTAGATTATTTGTAAGTAATAGAGTAAAAAAAGGCTTTCAACCTATTCGGTTACGAAGCTTGTTGTTTTCTATTGTTTTGCTGATTTTCTATGGGTTTGGAGGAATGCTCTTATCGCTTTTTAGTTTAATAATATTGCCTATAATTCCTTTAAAAAAGAAAACTAAAAATAAAATCTTACATAAAGTCATTGCATGGTTTGTACAAGCTGTTTTATACGGAAATCCGTTTGTAAAAAAACGAGTAATCAATTCCGTTAACGAAGATTTTACAAAACCAGCCATTATTATTGCCAATCACTCTTCGTCTTTAGATACTTTAACTATGGGATTGGTTACACATAAAGCGGTTTACTTGGTGAACGATTGGGTTTATAAATCGCCTGTTTTTGGAGGAATTGCTAGAGCTTTAGGTTTTTATCCTGTTTCTAATGGTGTAGATGGAAGTATAGCACATTTAAAAAATAAAGTTGATTCTGGTTATTCGCTCATGGTTTTTCCAGAAGCAAAACGCTCAGAAACCAATAAAATAGGACGATTTCACAAAGGTGCTTTCTTCTTGCAAGAGCAATTAAAAATAGATATTTTACCTATTTATTTTCATGGAAATGCAGAGGTTATGCCAAAAAATGATTTAATTATTCACGATGGTAATCTTACTGTTGAAATAGGAAAACGCATTGCATATAACGATGAACAATTCGGTTTAACTGCAAGAGAGCGCAATAAAACCATCAGTACATTTTTTAAAAACAGTTTTATTAAAATTAGAAATAAGATAGAAAACGAAAATTATTTTAAAGATATTTTGTTTGCAAATTATCGTTATAAAGAAGCTGTCATTTTTAAAGAAGTACAAATTGATTTTGGTAAAAATAAAGCACTCTATCATACATTAAATGAAGTCATTCCGTTAAAAACAACTATTTTTCATATAGCAAATGATTTTGGTCAAATAGATATTTTACTCAAATCTAAATCTTTAGATAGAAAAATTACCACATTTATTAAAAATAATTTAAAGCTAAAAGTCGCTCAGAATTGCTACACAACTAAGATTAGAAAAGTAGATTATTTAGAGCATTTAGAAACTCAAATAATAGAGAATAATATTTTAATCATTTCAAATACTAATTTATCAGACCAAGTATCAATAAATTTAGCTAAATTTGAGCAAATTATTTTAGTGAATGCTACGGTAAGTCCGTTATTAAAAGGTTATCGTGCTGATAAGGTAGTAATTATTTCAAATGAAGTCAATTTAAATAAGTGAAAAATATCAAAAAAAAATACGACGTAGTCATCATAGGAAGCGGTTTAGGAGGTTTGGTATCTGCTAATATTTTAGCTAGAGAAGGTTATAAAGTTTGCGTACTTGAAAAAAACAACCAATACGGAGGAAATCTACAAACATTTGTGAGAGATAAAAAAATATTTGATACTGGTGTTCATTATGTTGGAGGTTTAGATAAAGGGCAAAATTTGTATCAATATTTTACGTATTTAGGGATTATGAAAGACCTAAAACTGCACAAATTGGACGAAGATAAGTTTGATGTAATTACTTTTGACGGAATTGAAACTGAATTTTATCACGCACAAGGCTACGAACGATTTGCAAATTCACTTATAAAACAGTTTCCTGAAGAAGAAGAAGCTATTCATAAATATTGTAGTAAAGTTCAAGAAGTATGCAATAATTTTGCCTTGTATAATTTAGATGATGGTACAGAATATGATATGAAAATTTTATCATTAAAAGTAACCGATTATTTAGATTCAATTTCTGATAATGAACTTTTTAAAGCCGTTTTAGTTGGTAATAATTCTTTGTATGCAGGTGAGTTATTTACGCCATTTTATGTACATGCACTTTCGGTAAATTCTTATATTGAAAGCTCGTATCGTTTTGTAAATGGAGGAAGCCAAATGTCTAAATTATTAATTCATAAATTAAAAGAATTTGGTGGAGAATCATTTAGATATCAAGAAGTGGTTGATTTTGGGTATGATGATGGTAAAATTACTTCGGTAATAACAAAAAATGGAAATGAAATAAAAGCAGACATTTTTATTGCTAATATTGAGCCCAAACACGTAGTGAAAATGCTAAACGGAAGAGGTTTAAGAAAGTCTTTTATAAAACGAATTGACCTAATTGACAGCATGATTTCTGGTTTTAGTTTATATATAAATTTTAAGCCAAACACTTTTGAGTATAAAAATTACAATCACTATCATATAAAAGATTATAAAAAAATATACCAAGCACAAGATTATACACCAGAATCTTGGCCAGAAGGTTATATGGTTTCTATGGGAGTTCATAAAGGGCAAACAAAATGGGCAAAAAATATGATTGCCATGACGTATATGAAATTTGATGAGGTTACAGCTTGGGAAAACACCATAAATACCGTTGCAACAAAAGCAGATAGAGGAAAAGCCTACGAAAAATTTAAACAAGAAAAAACCGAGATTTTCTTAAAAGAGATAGAGAAAAAGTTTCCAAATATTAGAGAATCTATTGAATCTATTTACACTTCAACACCATTATCTTATCGTGATTATATTGGCAATAATAAAGGTGCAATGTACGGTTATAGAAAAGATGCAGACAATACAATGAAAACTTTTTTATCACCTAAAACAAAAATAAAAAACTTATTTTTAACTGGTCAAAGTATTAATATGCACGGTATTTTGGGAGTTACAATTAGTGCAGTATTAACATGTTCTTTAATTGTTGGACGAGAAAAATTAATGCAATCTATTCATGATGAAATTAAAAAAGCAGATGCGTAATTTTTTTAAAATACTTGTATTAAGTGCATTTCTTTTTTCGTGTAGCGTAAAAAAATCGATTAATGACAGACCAGATATTAGTCAGTTTAAACTTACAAACACACCTAAAATTACTGTTAATGACAGTCTTTTTTTAAAAGGAAACAGCAGTTTAAGGAAAAATAAATTTGGTCAATGGGAATTAGTAGCTTCTGGTAATAATCCGTATGATTTAGGAAATAATATAGGCGATTTAACACAAGATTTAGCACAAAAACAAGAAAAAATATTTTTAGATAAGGTCAATCAAATTGTACCATCAAAATTTAAGCAATGGTTGCTAAGGAAATTCTTAGCTATTTACAATAGAAAGATTTATTTGTATGTAAACGAAGAATATAAAGCAGAAATTTATGGAATTTCTCAATACGCATCTGATGAGTATAATAATATAGCAGACAAATACTTATTGAGTTTATACCTTCATTCTGCTCACGATATAGGTCATGCTTTACAAGATTTAGCTTTGGTTGGTTGTTCCTCATTTGCTGTTTGGGGAAATAAAACTCCAAATGGTGATTTACTTATTGCAAGAAACTTTGATTTTTATGCTGGTGATGCGTTTGCTAAGGAGAAAATCATTTCGTTTATACAACCAGAAAAAGGCTATAAATTTATGTCCGTTTCTTGGGCAGGAATAATTGGTGTGATGTCTGGAATGAATGAAAAAGGCTTAACAGTTACTATAAATGCAGGAAAATCGGATATTCCTTTAGTGGCAAAAACGCCAATTTCTTTAGTTACAAGAGAAATTTTGCAATATGCCTCAACCATTGAAGAAGCTATTGCAATTGCAAAAACAAAATCCGTTTTTGTTTCCGAAGCCATTATGGTTGGAAGCGCAATAGATAATAAGGCAGTGTTAATTGAACTTTCGCCAAAGAATTTTGGGGTCTATAAAATTCAAAATACATCAGAATTAATTTGTGCCAATCATTTTCAAAGTAATGCGTATAAAGAAGATAAAGAAAATATAAAATGGATAGCAGAAAGTCATTCTCAATACCGCTACGATAGAATGATTGAATTATTAAATAAAAAACAACAAATCACACCAAAAAAAGCAGTAGAAATACTTAGAAATAAAGATGGTTTACACGATAAAAAAATTGGTTATGGTAACGAAAAAGCACTCAACCAATTAATTGCACATCATGGAATTGTATTTCAACCTAAAAAAAAGTTGGTTTATGTATCTTCTAATCCTTATCAATTAGGTGCATTTGTTGCTTTTCAATTGGACAGTGTTTTTAAAAATAAAACCACTAAAAGGTTTACTTTATCAGAAAAAGGATTAACCATTGCAAAAGATCCTTTTATTGAAACTAAAACCTATAAAAATTACGAAAAATATAGAGTGGAAAGCAGAGAAATCGAAAAAATAATTAAAGATAAAAAACACCTTAATTCAAATAAATTAAATAACTTTATCGCTTTAAATCCAGAAGCTTGGCAAGTGTATTATTTTACGGGTAAATATTACTATCAAAACAAGTTTTATAGAGCTGCTTTAGGTTATTTTGAAAAGGCTTTAACCAAAGAAATTACAACAGTTCCAGATAAGGAAAACATAAAAAAATACATTAAAAAAATTAAGAGAAAATTAAATGATTTCTGATATTGAATTTCAATCACCAAAAGAGATAAAAGCGTTTCAAAATAAGAAACTTCAAGAAATGATGCTGTATTTGTCAGAAAAATCACCGTTTTATAAACAGTTATTTTCTAAAAATAATATTGATATTAAAAATATTAAAACCGTTGAAGATTTAATTAAAATACCAGTTACTACAAAAGACGATTTACAAAAAAATAATGCCGATTTTTTATGTGTAGATCAATCTAAAATTATTGATTATGTAACCACCTCTGGAACAACCGGAAAACCCGTTTATTTTGGATTGACTGATAAAGATTTAGACCGTTTAGCCTATAATGAAGCCTTATCTTTTGCCTGTTCTAAAGTTACTAAAAACGACACCATACAGTTAATGACAACCATAGACAGACGGTTTATGGCAGGTTTGGCTTATTTTTTAGGTGCTCGTAAATTAGGTGCAAGTATTATTCGTGTTGGTGCAGGAATACCAGAATTACAATGGGATTCTATTTTAAAATTTAAGCCTAATTACTTGATTGTTGTTCCGTCTTTTCTGTTAAAACTTATTGCTTACGCAGAACAAAACGGAATTGATATTAATAGTTCTTCAGTAAAAGGAGCAATTTGTATTGGAGAGCCTTTAAAAAACCAAGATTTTACGCCAAACGTACTTTCGCAAAAAATTCTTGAAAAATGGGATATTCAACTGTATTCCACCTATGCTTCAACCGAAATGAATACTGCTTTTGCTGCATGTGAGCATCAAGTTGGTGGACATTTACATCCAGAGTTAATCATTACCGAAATTTTAGACGATAATAATCAACCTGTAAAAAATGGTGAAGCAGGAGAATTAGTGATTACCAATTTAGGAGTAGAAGGAATGCCTTTACTTCGTTTTAAAACGGGTGATATTGTAAAAGCGCATTTTGAACCTTGCAAATGTGGAAGAAACACCTTGCGTTTAGGACCTGTTATTGGTCGTAAAAAGCAAATGATAAAATACAAAGGAACAACCATTTATCCTCCTGCAATGTATAATTTATTAAACGATTTTCCTGACATTGAAAATTATGTAATTGAATTAGATAAAAATGAAATTGGCACCGATAAAATCACTGTAAAACTACACGTAAAAGAAGGATTAGAAGCCGTTTTATTAAATCAGTTAAAAGACCATTTTAGAGCAAAAATAAGAGTATTGCCTATCATAGAATTTGTAAGTAAAGAACATATTTCTAAAATGAAATTTCCTAAAACTAGTAGAAAACCTGTATTATTTATTGATAGAAGGCAACAGACCAATTAAAATGAACGAAGAATTAAAAAAAATAGCACCTTACAACAAAGATCAAGTAGTTTCTGCCTTAAAATGGCTAGAAACGAGTGATGAGTTTATAAAAGGAGTGCAGTTTTTTTATCCAGAATGGACAGAGCATCAAATAGTACAAAAATTACAAAAGTGTAGTACTTGCGCAGATTTTATGGTAGAATTTATAGAAATGATTATTAAAAATTCTATCAATGACACTATGGAATCGTTTGAAATTGTTGGTTTAGATGAAATAGATACCAACAACAGTTTAATCATTTCTAACCATAGAGATATTTTTTTAGATTCGGCTTTATTGCAAAATCATTTATACGATATTGGCAGACCATTTACCGAAATTTCTTTAGGAGATAATTTAATGGTGAATAAAACCATGAAAGCGGTTGCTAAACTTAACAATATGTTTACGGTATTTAGAAGCCAAAACAAGTCTGAAATGCTTCAAAATTCTATCAATTTATCTAAGTATTTGCGTTATGCTATCACCGAGAAAAAAGTTTCTGCATGGATAGCACAAGGCAACGGAAGAGCCAAAGATGGTAATGATAAAACCGCACAAGGACTTATAAAAATGTTGTTGTTAAGTAGTGAAACAGACATAAAACAAGCTGTAGCTGAATTGAATATTCTTGTCTCAACCATCTCTTTTGAATACGAGCCTTGTGCCTTTGAAAAAGCCAATGAATTGAGTATTATTGGTAAAGATGGTGTGTATCAAAAAGAGAAATTTGAAAACATTCATAGTATTATCAACGGAATAAAAGACTACAAAGGAAAAGTAAAATTAGTCTTTGAAAAACTAGATGTAAACCGAATTAATTTTATTAATAATCGAAAAAAAGACGCTATAAGTGTAGCCAAAGAAATTGATAGAATTACCTATAAAAATTATCAATTACAAAAAACAAATTATATGGCATACGATTTGCTCTATGGTGATAAGAAATACAACAGACATTATACAGTAAAAGAATTAGAACAGTTTAAAAAATATTTAGCTAAAGCAACTAATGAAGATATTTATTATAAATTGCTTAAAATATATGTAAACCCAATTGTAAATAAAGAAAAACTCGTATTTGATTTAATTCATTAAAACGAGCAAATTTAATATTAATAAAAACCCAAAAACCATGAAAAAAGCAATCTTATTGTTTACGCTATTTTTAGCAACCATTTCCTACGGACAAAAAATGAAAGTATCTGAAGGAAAGATTAAAAACCTTAAAGGGATTACAGAGTACGATTTAGAATTTGATTATAGCGATATGCAAATTCCTAAATACAAATCAGAAGAAGCATTTCTAGCAGATAAAGTAGCAGGAAAAGAAAAGAAAGCCAAAGGAAGCGGAGAACGTTGGAAGAAAAAATGGTTTGAAAACAGAGAAGAGCGTTACGCTCCAATGTTTATCGAATCGTTTAACAAACGGTTTAAAAAGAATAAAGTACACGTAGAGTTAAACAATGATGTTGCAAAATATGTAATGAAAATTCATACTACTTGGATGTATGCAGGTTATAATGTTGGAATTGTAAGACATAATGCAGAAATAAATGCAGAAATAACAATCTATGAAAAAGGAAATCCTTCCAATGTATTGTTAAAAGGAACATATAAAAAAGTACCAGGAAACGGAGCATTTGGAAATGATTATGATGAAGGATTTAGAATCTCTCATTGTTACGCAAAATTAGGTAAAAACATTGCGCTTTATATTCTTAAAAAGGCAAAATAAACCAGCATAGTGGCTGAAAATCAGCCACTTTTTTTATTATAAACAATAATTAATTAAAACCATGAAAAAAACACTAACAATAGTATTACTATTAATTACAAGCTTTGCGTTTTCGCAAAAAGAACTTTCTAAAGACTACGATTATAAAGTAAGCGAACCATACAGAGTAACCGATGCTAGAACAAAAGAATATTACAGCAATGGTAAAGAAGTATTAGGAGTAAAAGTAAGAGCAAAAACTAAGAAAAAATTTCAAGTTCTTTTACAAAAATACAATATAGAAGAAATGAAAGAAATAGGCAAAAATGGTTATAATGATTTTCCTGATAATTTTATTTTTGAAGGTGTAGAGGTGTTAAAAGAGAACTATTATTTTTTCTATTCTTCATGGACAGGTAAAAAAACCAAACATGAGCGTTTATATGTAAGAGAAATAGACTTTGAGAAAGGTACTTTTAAAGGAGAAGCTAAACAAATAATTGATTATGATGGTCATTTAGTAAACTTCTACAATACAGATTCAGGTTATGGAAGCATGCGATTGGGTTATGGTAAGATATCATTTGGAGGAATTACGAAGTTTGATTTGAGAGCTTCTGAAGACGAATCTAAATTATTAATACAGTATAGAAAAAAACCAACGGTTAAAAGAGATACTAAAAGTTGGGATAAAATTACTGTAAGTGTATATGATAATAATTTAGATGAACTTTGGAAAAAGAATTATACTATGCCATATACCGAAAGAAGAATGAACTTTATGGATAATATTGTTGATAATAATGGAAATACTTATATGCTCGCAAAAGTATTTAATGATGATAGTAATAAAGATAAAAAAAGAAGAAAAGATAAAAAAGCAAACTATCACATTGAGTTATTTGAACTAAACAATTCTTTAGATAAGATAAAAAAATCTATTATAAATATTGATGATAAATTTATCAAAGATATTGTATTATTACAAAATGGCACTAATTTACTATGTGCAGGATTTTATAGTAATGACATAGAAAGTAGTGTTAATGGATTATATACTTTTAAATTAAATAACGAATTAACAGTTATCGATAAAAAATATTATGAAATACCTTTAGAGATATTAAATCAATATGTAAGTAAAAAGAAAAAGAAAAAAAATTCAAAAAAAGACAAAAAAGATAAAGCAGAATTAAGTAATTTAAAATTGAGAGATGTTGTTTTTTATGAAGATGAAAGTATTAGTTTAATAGGTGAAGTAAATTATATAGAAACTCATTATATGGCTGGAGGTAATGGTTTTAGTAGTCAAACAACTGTTTCCTATCATTATGAAGATATTTTAATGACTAAAATAAATGCAAATGGTGAATTAGCTTGGATGAAAAAAGTGCCAAAAAGGCAAAGAGGTTTAAAAGGTAAAGGAGGAATGTCTTATACCTATTTTAATGCGAATGGAAATCACTATTTAATCTATTTAGATAATGTAAAAAACT
>CAZYKN010000057.1:0-9063 GCA_964648135.1 uncultured Flavobacteriaceae bacterium | reverse complement strand
TTTTAATTGTTAAAAAGTTTACTTTTGCTTTATGATTACATCCGATCAAATAAAAGATTTACTTGAAAGAGTTGGCAAGTTAAAAACTTACTTGGAAATTGACAAGAAATTAATCACAATTTCTAATGAAGAAGAAAAAGCTGCTAATCCAGATTTTTGGAACAATCCAAAAGAAGCAGAAAAATTGATGAAATCACTCAGAAATGTTAAAAAATGGGTGTCCGATTATCAGAAAGTAAAAGCTGCTACTGAAGATGTTCAAGTACTTTACGAATTTTACAAAGAAGGCGATGCTTCGGAAGATGAAGTTACCCAACAATTTGAAAAAACACTCGAATTTTTAGAAAGTTTAGAATTTAAAAATATGCTTTCTGAAGAAGGCGATAATTTAAGTGCTGTGCTACAAATTACCGCTGGAGCTGGAGGTACAGAAAGCTGTGATTGGGCACAAATGCTTATGCGAATGTATATGATGTGGAGTGAAAAACAAGGCTATAAAATAAAAGAACTCAATTATCAAGCAGGAGATTCTGCTGGTATTAAAACAGTTACCCTAGAAATTGATGGTGAATATGCTTTTGGTTATCTTAAAGGAGAAAATGGTGTGCATAGATTGGTGCGTATTTCTCCATTTGATAGCAATGCCAAAAGGCACACTTCTTTTGCTTCGGTTTACGTATATCCTTTAGTGGATGATACTATTGAAATTGAAATAAATCCAGCAGATATTTCATGGGATTTTGCTCGTTCTGGTGGAGCTGGAGGACAAAACGTGAATAAAGTAGAAACTAAAGCTATTTTACGTCATAAACCTTCTGGAATTATGATTGCAAATTCCGAAACTCGTTCTCAATTAGAGAATAGAGAGAAAGCCATGCAAATGTTAAAATCTCAGTTGTACGAAATAGAATTGCAAAAACAACATGCTGAGCGTGATAATATTGAAAGCAATAAAAAGAAAATTGATTTTGGTTCACAAATAAGAAATTATGTAATGCATCCTTATAAATTGGTTAAAGATGTACGTACAGGCTACGAAACAGGAAACGTTGACGCTGTTATGAATGGAGATATTGATGCCTTTATTAAAGCATATTTAATGAGAAATAGCCTTGATAAAGAAGAATAAATTTTATCTTTGACAAATAAAATATGAAATTACTAGATAAAATACTTAAATCAGATATTTACACCTCACATTGGGTTGTTTTATTAATTGATATTTCTATGGTTGTGCAAACGTTTATTCTTGCCAACTTGATGTATTATAATTTTAGGTTAGATATTTATAATACCTTTCTTTTTCATCAGATTCCTTTTATTATTGTGGTTTCTTTTATAAGTTTCATTCTTGTTGGTTCACATAAAGGAATTATTAGACATACTGGTATTAACGATGCTTTTAACGTATTTATAGCAGTGAGTTTATTAACATTACTAGCTGCAATTACTGTCTTTATTAACCGAAATATTGGTGAGTATCGAGTGCGTTATTTTATTCCACACTCTATTTCTATTTTACTCATTCACTATTTTTTAAATGTAGTTGTACTTATTGCGAGTAGGTTTGTTTTTAAAAAAATGTACAATCATTTAGTTAAAGGAAGTCAGCCAATGCGCAATGTACTTATCTATGGAGCAGGAGATTCGGGTTTGATTACCCTTTCAACAATTTTAAATGATAAAAATAGTAAGTACAATGTTATTGGTTTTGTTGATGATAATCCAAAAAAATTAGGAAAACACTTCAATAGAATAAAAGTGTTTTCTAGAAAACAAATTACAAAAGATTTTATTGATAAAAGAAACTTAAAAGAGGTGATTTTTTCAATTCAAAAAATTGATAATTTAAAACTTTTAGAAATTTCTGAAAGCCTAGTTACTAAAGGATTAAAAGTTAAAATTGTTCCAGCAGTTGAAAAATGGATTGATGGAGATTTGAATGTAAATCAGATTAAAGAAATACAAATTGAAGATTTATTAGAACGTTCACCAATTAAATTAGATAACCCAACTTTAAGAAAAGAATTTTATCAAAAAACCATACTTATTACTGGTGCTGCTGGCTCTATTGGAAGTGAAATTACAAGGCAAATCACTAAATACGACTATAAACAAATACTAATTTTAGATCAAGCCGAATCGCCTTTATACGAGTTACAGCAAGAATTAAAACGTAAAAACATTCAAAATTATATTACTTTAATTGCAGATATTCGCAATAGAGAAAGCTTAGAAGAAATATTTAATCAGTTTAAAATTGATATTATTTTTCATGCAGCAGCTTATAAACATGTTCCGTTAATGGAGAATAATCCTTACGAATCGGTTCATGTAAATATTAAAGGTACAAAACAAGTAATGGATTTGGCTGTTCAACACCAAGTTGAAAAATTTGTGATGGTTTCAACTGACAAAGCGGTAAACCCTACAAACGTTATGGGAGCATGTAAACGAGTTGCTGAAATTTACGCTAAATGTTCACAAGAAAAAAAGGTAACCAAATTTATCACTACTCGTTTTGGAAATGTTTTAGGCTCTAACGGTTCTGTAATTCCGCTATTTAAAAATCAACTTGCTCAAGGAGGTCCTTTAACGGTAACACACAAAGAAATTACCCGTTTTTTTATGACTATTCCTGAGGCTTGCCAGTTAGTTTTAGAAGCTGGAGCTATGGGAAATGGAGGAGAAATTTATGTGTTTGATATGGGTAAATCTGTTAAAATATTTGATTTAGCTAAAAAAATGATACACCTTTCTGGGTTTAAATATCCAGAAGAAATTGATATTAAAATTGTAGGATTAAGACCTGGAGAAAAACTATATGAAGAGCTTTTAAGCGATGAAGAAAACACCATAAAAACCTATCATGAAAAAATAATGATTGCAAAAGTAAAAGACATTAATTGCAAAAAAATGATGGACATGATTAACGAATTAGCCTTACTTAAAGACAATACTAAAGCAACAATTGTAAGTCAGATTAAACAGATTGTACCAGAATATATTTCAAAAAATTCTGAATATGAAAAACTAGATCACTAACGTTTTTTATTGACTAAATAGACGCCTAACAAAATTATTCCTCCAGCTAAAATCTGGATTATTGTTAAACGCTCTCCATCTAAAAATCCCCAAAAAACAGCTACTAACGGAATTAAATAAGTAACTGATGTTGAAAAGATAGGTGTTGAAATTTGTACTAATTTATTAAAAAACACTTTTGCTACGGCAGTTCCAATTACAGATAAAATAACAATGTATAGCAATGATTGTTCTGTTAAAGATGTCCATTCAAAAGATTTAAAAAAACCTGTTGTTGCCAAGACAACTAATGCAGGTAGCAACACCAAAACAAATGTTCCTGTAGTGATAGCAATTGGCTTTACTTCTTGCAAATGCCTTTTAACAATATTTACATTAAAGGCATAACCTATTGAAGCCAATAAAATCATCAATGGATATTTATAATCTGCTATTCCTCCAACAGACTTTCCGCTAAGAATAAGTAAAATTGTACCTAACAAGCCTATTATTATTCCAATGATTTGTTGTTTTTTAAAAGAAAAACCAAAAACAGTTACTCCTAAAATTAAGGCGAAAAACGGAACTAAGGAATTAAGAATCGCTGCAATGGCACTATCCATGTGGTAAATGGCAATTGCAAATAAAAATACAGGAAAAAAAGTTCCAACAGCAGCACTTAATCCTATATATTTCCAATTGTTTCCTGTTAATGATTTTAAACTGTTAAAGCCAAAAATAATTAAGACCAAAGCAGTAATTATCATCCGTAAAGAACCTACTTGTAAAGGATTTAAACCCAACAAAGCATATTTCATTAAAATAAAAGAACTTCCCCAAACTAAAGAAAGACCAATTAAATAAAACCATTTTAATGAACTATTTTTCATTTGTAAATCTTGTTTTTAATTTATTGGAAACATATACACCTAATAAAATTAATATTCCAGAAAACAATTGCCAAAAAGTGATTTTTTCACCATCAAAATAACCCCAAAATAAGGCTACAAGCGGAATTAAATAGGTTACCGAAGAAGCAAATACAGCATTTGATGTTTGTACTAATTTATTGTACATAACCATTGCTAAAGCAGTACCAATTGCTCCTTTAAACAAAATATACAACAAGGATTTTAACTGAACCGTGCTACCTGTATAATCATCAAAAAAATGCGTGTAATACAATACAATCAATGATGGAATAAAAGTAAGAATAAACGTTGCTGTTGTAATGCTTAAAGCGTCTAAATCTTTCAATTTATTCATGATTAAATTAGAATTTAAAGCGTAACCTAGCGAAGAAAAAATAACCAATAATGAGTAAATATACTCACCAGAACCTTGATAAAAATTTCCAGTGGTAAAATATACCACTAAACCAATAAAACCAATGACTAAACCAATAATCTGATTTTTAGTAAAGCGAACACCAAACAAAACAAAACCCAAAATTAAGGTGTTTAATGGAGTTAATGAATTTAAAATAGTAGTAATTGAAACCCCAATTTTTCCGATAGCAATAACCCACATAAACGAAGGAATAAATGTAGAAAACAAAGCAATAATCAGTAAAGTTGGAAGGTGTTTTTTTTGAATTTTATTCAAACTTTTAAAGCCTATTGGCAACAAAACAAAAGCAGAAAAAATCATAATTAAGGCACCAACTTGATAACCATTAAAAGCAGAAGTCGCCTTTTTAATTAAGAAATTAGATGTTCCCCAAATTAAGGATAAACCTATTAATAAAAACCATTTTAAATTTTTAGTTGCCATATTTTCATTTAAACGGGACAAAAATCGGTTATTTTTAATTAATACAGAGATTACTCTTCGTTTTTTTATCGCAAAATATCAAAGATGACGTCTTTGCTAGAGTTTGTTTTTTTGCAATCTTTAAGTGAAACCAATAGCTAAATAGCTGTGAATTTCTGTATTTTTGTAAAATGATTTTATATCAAGACGATTATATTATTGCTGTTAATAAACCAAATAACATGTTGGTACATCATTCCTCAATGTCAAGAAATAAACAGGACGAAGAAAATTTAATTCAGTTTTTAAAACGGAAATATCAGCATACTTATTATCCTATTCATCGCTTAGATAGAAAAACATCTGGAATTATTTTATGTGCTAAAAAAAAGGAATTTGTTTCAAAATTTCAAGATTTGTTTATTCAAAACACCATTCAAAAGACCTATTACGGAATTGTTCGTGGCTTCACTCCTGCTCATTTGGTGATTGATAGTGATGTAAAAGGACGTGATTCATTGGTTTATAAAAACGCTGTAACGGAATTGATTACACTAGCAACAAAAGAAATCTCAATACCAGTAACTCCATACGATTCAGCTAGATATAGTTTGGTGAAATTGCAACCAAAAACAGGAAGATTACATCAATTACGGATACATTTAAACAAAATCAATCATCCTTTAATAGGTGATCCTAAATATGGTGATCGCTACCATAATAGAATGTTTATGAAGGAGTTTTTATGTGATAAATTGTTTTTACATGCAAGATTTATAGTGTTTAATCATCCTTATACTAAAGAAAAAATCCATATAAAAGCTAGTGTTCCAAAAGATTGGAACAGTATTTTTAATATCTTTGGATGGGTGCTTCCCGAAGATTACGCAGATTAGTACGAATTACTTTGATGATAAAAATTTACACAGATACACCTTTTTCAAATTCAAAAAAAAGCTACCAAATCCTCAAATATTACTTTGATTTTTTAGTAGCCAACTAACAACTATTTTATTTTTGTTTTGTTTTGAGCAATTTTCCCACACTTGTTTTTGCGGTTGTGCAAATATAGGTTGAAATACAAATACCAAAAAAGGGGATAATTCCCCTTTTTTGTAAATTTATGTATATATTTTAATAAATATTAAGTTTTTAGGTGATATGCGATGACTTAAAGTCATTGCATCACTTCGGTAAGTACTACTTATTTTTTTTCTTTGAATAATCAATAGTATCAATAAGTTCGCCTTTATAAAAATATTCCCACGCTCCTACTTTCTTATCATTTTTATATTGTCCTTTTTTTATTAAATCACCTGTAAGTCTATCATAATAAGACACTTTACCATCTAGAACACCATTTTTATAATTCAAATCTTGATATATATGTCCTCTAATAGAATACCTTTTAAATGAACCGTCTAATTTTCCATTTTTATAATTTGCTTCAATCGTTGGTTTTTTATTTTCAAAATAGGTAGTGTATTTTCCTTCCAATTCACCATTTACATAAAATTCCTCTTGCAGTATTGTTTTTCCGTCTTTATGATAATATACCCATTTTCCTACACGCAGTTTTCCTTGCATTCTTCCTTTACTCAATAACCTTCCTGTTTCTGTATAAAAGTTTACATCTGCAAAGTCATCAACATCATTAAATTTCTTAATGAGTATTGGCTGCTTACTTGACGCTAATGAATAATATTTAAAAACTCCTTTTTCTTTACCATGATTAAATTTTCCGAAATATCGAATATTCCCATTTTTATAGAATTTTTTCCATAATCCATGACGTTTTCCATTAGCATCAAACTTATTTGTTTGTGCATTTAATAGGAAGGAACTCATAAACAGTACTAAAACAATGTATTTTTTCATAAGAATTATTTTTTTAGTTAAACCTAATAAAATTGTTTTTATTGTTTAAACACAGACAAATAATATGCCATTAATTGCAGTTTATTTTAGGTAGATCAAGCATATATTCACCTTTTGACTTATCAACAAACATATTTACACCATTAATTAATTTTTTTTCACCACCCAAAATGGAAATTTTATTTGGGTCTAACTTAAAAACTAATTCATCTTTTAAGGTTTTTCCTCCTTTAGTATAGGTGTGAATTGTAGTAATAATGTTATCGTTAATTGTTCCTTCAAAATGACCGTCACTAATGGTTTCTTTATTATTTGCAATTTTATATTCTCCTGTTGCTTTTTTACCATCAAGAGCTAAATCTACACTAATATAATCTTTTTGAATAATAGTTTTACCTTCTTTTTTATAACTACTATCCATTTCATACATAAAACACATTCGTTGGTCTTGAGTGTTTGATTTTAATTCTGTTTTAGTATCTTCTGATGAGTTGTCCTTCTTTTTAGAATCAGTTTTACAAGAAGTGAATGTTAAAATAGTGATGAAACTCACACTCATTAAAAAAAATTTTGCTTTCATATTTTAAATATTAAGAATTGATTACTTTTGTGAAAAATTTATAGTTATGTTTAGTTCTAATTTTTGGTATTATGTTTTTTTTGCAGTCATTATTTTACATGTGGTTGCTGGTTTTATTTATTTAGCCATAAAATTATCTCCTAAAAAGGATAAAAATAAAGATATTAAAGATGAAAATACCAAATTAACTTAAATTAATTAAAAAATCTAAGGTATCTACACCATCTGCATATTCCCACAATGCTGGTTTCTGTGTATCACCAAACTTAACTGAATTGTCTATTTCTAAATGACTTACAATAACTTGTATTTTTTCTTTATCAACAGCTAATTTTTCTTTAAGCTGTTGAATATCTGAATAATACTCATAAAACAATGTTGCAATTGGTGAGGTATAACTTTCGTCTTCTTTTAACATTAAAAATCCGTTTTCCTGCAATTTGAATAAACTCATTAGATAAACAGCTTTATTATAAGTATAATTATTTTCGTATTTTTTATAATTAATTAAATCTTTAAATTTAAAGATTGCTTTAAAAAAATTGTCAAAATTATAATCTTTTGGCACAAATATTTTGGAAACATTTCTACAACCCAAACCAAAATATCTAAATAGGTCATCACCTAGTTTTTCTAATTCGTTAGGTGTTTCCTTTCCTGTAATTACTGCAACTGCATTTCTATTTTGACGAATAATATTTGGATATTTTCCAAAATAATAATCAAAATAACGTGCTGTATTGTTACTTCCTGTTGCAATAACAGCGTTAAATTGTTCTAATTTATCTGTAAAGGTTATTTTTTCTTTAAACTCAGGGTCAATATATTCTAAATATTTAGCAATTAAAGGTAAAAAATGCTTATCATTTGATGATTGTTTAATCACAATAGAATGACCAGAGATAAGCACCGATAAAAAATCATGAAAGCCAACTAGCGGAATGTTTCCTGCCATAATGACTGCCACTTTTTTGTTCAAATCACTTGGAACATCGTAATTGGAAACCCATTGTTCTAAATTTTCTTTATTTAATAATACACTCCAACTTTCAATAGCAAATAACACATTATCTTCTGTAAACCAAGCATTAGATTCTTTCGCTCTTTTAATTTGCATTTTAAAGGCATCAAAAAACAAATCATTATGAGGTATTTGTTGTTTTTGTTTGATTTCTTTAGTTGAAAACTGACTTAAAAAATCTCCTAAAACTGTAAAACTATCTATTCGTTTTTTTAATACCATTTATCTTTGTGATTTTGTTAAAAGGCTTCTATCTTTGCGCAAAAATAAAGAATTATTCTAAATATTTAACCTTTTTTTAGGCACGATATTTGCAATTTTAATAGAAACTAAAAAATAAACAATGTCAATAATTATAACAGATGAATGTATTATTTGCGGAGCTTGCGAAGCAGAATGTCCTAATAACGCCATTTACGAACCTTCTGATGAATGGTCTTTTGCCGAAGGAACATCGCTTACAGGCAATGTAGTATTACCTAACGGAAAAGAAATTAACGCAACTGAAAAACAAGAAACACAAAATGATGAAGTCTATTTTATTATAGCTGATAAGTGTACAGAATGTGTTGGTTTTCATGACGAACCACAATGTGCAGCCGTTTGTCCTGTTGATTGTTGCATTCCAGATGAACAACATAAAGAAACAAAAGAGGAGTTAGAGGCAAAAAAAGCCTTTATGCATAAAGAGTGATTTTTTTGAAAGTTCCATTGGTTTGTTCAACTTTAATTAAACCTTTGCGGATTTAAGGTTAAACAGCATCAATTACAAAAGGAGTTTCGGATAATTCATTAATTGTTTCAGAAA
>CAZYKN010000056.1:4246-9124 GCA_964648135.1 uncultured Flavobacteriaceae bacterium | reverse complement strand
CCTCTACCAATCTTATTTATTTTATCATTACTTTTATATTCCTTTTCAATTTTATCTAAAACACCATTAATAAAGAAGCTGCTTTTTTCAGAAGAATAATCTTTTGCAATTTCTAAATATTCATTAATAGTAACCTTTGTTGGAATAGAAGGGAAGTAAATAAATTCTGTCATTGCCATTTTAATAAGAATTAAGTCCATTTCTGCAATTCTATCATACTCCCAATTTGGTGTTTTTTCGTCAATGTCTTTGTCAAATTCTGTGTGATGTAAGGCGACTTTTGTAAACAATTTTTTTACAAAGAGTTTATCATCATCATCTTTATATAAACCTTCTATAATTAAAATATTGTTTTCTTTAAGTTTAGAAAATTGTTTTACAATTAAAGTATTTACAAAAGGTAAATCATCAACCCAACCAATGTATTGGTCTTCGTAATAATCATTTAGTTTATCGCAAGGAGCAACAATTTCTTTAAATACATTACTTATGAATTGTTTGTCTTCTTTAAAAGTAGGAGTAGTGATATTTGAATAATTTTTAAATAGATCACTCTCTTTTATTTCGTCTAAAATTATTTGAAGATATTCTGTAGCATCTTTCCAATGATGAATATTCTTATTGGTAATAATTTCTTTTAAAGAAACACTTTCATCAATAAGGGATAAAAATTTATTCTGAACTAAATTTTCAAATCCTTGTGCGTTTTCTAATGTAGAAACACGTCCTTTTTTTGAAATTTCTAAACGCTTTTTTGCTAATTTTCGTACTTCAACTAAAATACTAAGTTGTAAAACATAAAGTATGTGTAATTTATCTATACTAAAATATAAAAATTTTTCTTCTCGAGGTAAATTATCACTTTTTGATTGGAGTAAAGCATAAAAACTTTGCATTACTTTAATACGGATGTGTCTTCTATTTATCATTAGAAAGAACTTTGTTTTAAATGAACGGCAAAGATAATAGAATTTAAAAGCTTAAGTTTTAAAAAGTGCTTTTTTTTTAAGAAATTTCAAAAAAGCTAAATCTATTTCCTCCATACTTTCTTTCCTTTGTAAAATGCTTTAAATGAGCTAGTTTTGTTTTGTTGCTGTGTTCAATAATCAGCATTCCATTATCAGTTAATAAATGGTTTTTAAATATTAGTTGATGTATTCGTTCAAATTGTTCTTGTGAAAAAGCATAAGGAGGATCGGCAAAAATAATTTCATACGCTTTTTTGTGATTAGATAAAAATTGATACACATCAGCATTTATAATATTAAGGGCTAAGTTTAATTTACTTGCAGTTTGCTCTAAAAATTTACTACACGCTCTGTGTTTGTCAACAGAAGTAATAGCAGCAATACCTCTAGAAGCTAACTCTAAACTAATACTTCCTATGCCAGAAAATAAGTCTAATGCTACAACATCTTCAAAATAATAATTATTATTTAAAATATTGAATAAAGCTTCTTTAGCCATATCGGTTGTTGGTCTTACAGGTAAATTTTTTGGAGCAGTTATGCGAATACCTTTATGTTTTCCAGAAATTATACGCATTTATTGTTCTATAGTATTAAAGAGGCAAAAATGGGTTCTTTGTACTTCTTTGGTGATGTTTAAAACGGAATTGTATAAGGGTTTTATCTTAAGAAGTGTTACCTTTCGTACATACTTATATAAATGAATAAATAAGTTGCTTTCTAAATTAATTTCACCTAAAAGTTCCAATTCTATTTCTTCTACATTGAGTTTTAATTGCTCTAATGTAAAAAGGATGTAATATAAAAAATCTTCTGTTGTTTGATATTCAAACGTATTGTAAAAGAGTAATTTTTTTTGAGTTCCAATAATAATTTCAAAATGCGATGTTGCAACATGAATAAAACATTTTGCTGTATCTCTATTTGCGTAATTATTAAGTAATGTTTCAACTAAAATGGTAGCGTAATGTTTATATTCAAAGCTACCAAACTGGTCAATTAAAAAATTATTTATATTTACATAAGGAACAAAAACCGAAACAATATCTTGATTTACAATT
Organism: uncultured Flavobacteriaceae bacterium; assembly: GCA_964648135.1. Lineage (GTDB taxonomy): Bacteria > Bacteroidota > Bacteroidia > Flavobacteriales > Flavobacteriaceae > S010-17. The sequence goes on along the minus strand of CAZYKN010000056.1, from coordinate 7,095 downwards.
AAATCATATACAAAATAATCGTTTTGATAAATTTTATTGTTAAACTTTACGTAAGTATCTAAGTGATCTTCGTCAAATAGAGGAAAGGGAACAAAAGTTGATAAATTGTTTACATGAATAACTAATACTTTTTCAAAGTTTTCAAACAGAATCTGTTCTTTTTCAAAAACCTGTTTTAGTTGCTTTAATAAAGTTTCAGGGTTCTTCTTTTTAAGTTTAAACTCATAAGAATTAAATACAATAAATTCTTGTAAATCTAAATCGAATACACAAAAAGAAAATCCATCCAAACTGAATTGGATGGATAATTGTTTTCTTTCAATTTTAGGTAATTCTAAATGATTACTTTTTAAGCTTTCTATCTTTGTTATCATAAAATGGTGGCCAGTTTCCTGATACTTTTACATCAGATAATGATCCTACTTGTATATATTGTCCTTTTACATTAATTCCTCCTAAGGCTTTCTTTTCTTCATCAATTAATTTCTTATCCATTCCTTTAAGAACGATGGCTTTATCTACACGAGCCATAAAAACAGGTGATTTAATTCCAGATTTATCAAGCGTATCAATTTTTACTTCAAATTGAGCGTCAGTTCCAGGAACTTTAAACATATTTTTATAATCTCTTCCTTTAAAATCATCTGTTGCTGGTTTGTAACCAATGGTATCAACAACTCTACGCTCTTTTTTAAGGGTTAGTGAACCAGATTTAAAATCATACTCTTCCGTTCTAACTTGTGTTAAAGCATATTTTGCAGTATCAATAAAACTGACTAAATCTTGTGGATTTCCTACATAACCTCCAACAATTTTTCTATGTGCAATTTGTGCATCTTTAATCATTTTAAGGTGGTCAATAACTTTTGCATAACGCACTTTCTTTTCTTTATCAAATTTAATAGGTTTCATAATTCCACCATAAATTAAAGAAGATAGGTAAACAATTAATGCAAGAAAAATTAAGGATAAAATCCAATGGAATTTTTTTGGAATATAATTAGCAATTGCATAAGCTAATGCTGCAACAACAATAGCAGCAAGTAGAATATAAATAAAGACACTCATAAAATTATTTTTTTTGGGTTATTCGCAAAGGTAAAAAAATTATTGAAGTACAAAAGTTTTTTTCAATACATTTTATACAAAAATTAACGTACTATAATTAGTTTTATTATAAATGGAAGAGGTATAATTAAAAACCATTCTCGCAAAGTACTAAAATTTAATATTTTAAGTTTTATCGCTAGTATAGTAGAGTAAAGTCTATTTTATATCTTTTAATTATATAAAATACATTCACAATTCTTTTAGTACCTTTGACTTCCATAATCCATCAAATGATTAATAATAGAAAAGATTTTAATAAACTACTTTTAGATAAATTTCCGTTTACAGCAACAAATTCACAGGAGTATTTGTTAATGGACTTGAGTACTTTTGTTTTTTCAAAAGAAAAGAATGCTTTGTTTTTGTTGAAGGGATATGCAGGAACGGGTAAGACAACTTCTATTAGTGCTTTTGTGAATAATTTATGGCAAATAGGTATGAAAGCAGTTTTATTAGCACCAACTGGTAGAGCAGCAAAAGTGATTGCTAATTACGCTAAAAAAGCTGCTTTTACCATTCATAAAAAAATATATTTTCCAAAAAAATCAAAAGATGGAAATGTAAGTTTTGTCTTAAAAAAAAATAAACATACCAACACTATTTTTATTGTGGATGAGGCTTCTATGATACCTGATAATCCGCTTGAATCTAAACTCTTTGAAAACGGCTCCTTATTACACGATTTAATGGAATACGTTTACTCAGGAGCAAACTGCAAACTAATTTTAATTGGTGATACTGCACAATTGCCTCCTGTAAAATTAAGTATCAGTCCTGCTTTAGATGAAAATAAATTGGAATTCAGTTTTAATAAAGAAGTTACTACTATTGAGTTAGATGAGGTCATGCGACAACATAAAACATCTGGAATTTTAACCAATGCAACTGCACTCAGAAATATTTTAAGTGAAGCTTATTTAACGGAGTTTCAGTTTCAATTAAATTTCCCTGATGTTTTTAGGTTGATTGACGGTTATGATATTGAAAATGCCATAAACGATTCGTATAAAGATAACGGAATTGAAGATACGGCAATCATAGTTCGTTCTAATAAACGAGCCAATCAATACAATCAGCAAATACGTTTAAAGATTAGAAATCAAGAAAATCAAATTTCTGTAGGTGATTATATAATGGTAGTAAAGAATAATTATTACTGGTTAGAGGAAACCGATGAGGCAGATTTTATTGCCAATGGTGATATTTGTTTAATTACTCATATTAAAAGCTATAAAGAATTATACGGTTTTAGCTTTGCAGAAATCACCTTAAAAATGATTGATTATCCAAAGCAACGACCATTTGAAACGGTTGTGTTATTAGATACATTAACTTCTGAAAAACCATCTTTAACCTTTGAAGAATCTAATAGATTATATCAAGAGATAAGAAAAGATTACAGTCATTTGGCTAAATATAAGCAGTTTCAACAGATAAAAGCTAATAAATATTTTAACGCTTTGCAAATTAAGTTTTCTTATGCAATGACTTGTCATAAATCACAAGGAGGACAATGGGCAACAGTTTTTATAGAACAGCCTTATTTGCCTGAAGGTGTAGATGTAGCTTATTATAGATGGCTTTATACTGCAATTACTAGAGCACAAGAAAAATTATATTTAATAGGTTTTAAGGATGAATTTTTTCAGTAAATGAAACACTATATTCAACATAACATCTTAGTAATCCACTATGTTTCCTATGTTTCTATGTGTTAAAACCACAACACACTAATCCAC
>CAZYKN010000056.1:0-4146 GCA_964648135.1 uncultured Flavobacteriaceae bacterium | reverse complement strand
ATCCATTTCTTTAATAAGTTCAGTAGAAATATGAATTTTCTTTGTTCTACTTGGCATATTTAATTTTAGTTTTTTCTCCATATCAAAAACCAAAAAATGAAGATTGTGTTTGCCTTGATATCTCGCAAATAAATCTTCTAAAATTGCAATCATTTTTTCATCTAATTTGGTAATATCAATATTTATAGTGATTTTTTTAGCCATTTTAGATAAAATATCTTGTAGCATTTGTACATTACTATAACTCATTCTAGCAGCACCATTATTCCAACCTCGCTGAACCATTATTTTAATGTGTAAAAAAGCATTCGGAATTAAAAAGTGTTTAAATTTTAAATACTCTTCTCCAAACATTCTAAATTCAAAAGTATCACTATAATCTTCCAAAAAGAAAGTTGCCCAGCCTTTTCCGTTTTTTGATATTCTATGTTGAACACTTGTAACTATTCCTCCAAAAGTGAGATCTTTTCCTATAAGTACATCTAAATTTGATAAATTGCTTAGTTTGGCATTACAGAAATGTTTCATTTCAGTTTTATAATCATCTAACGGATGACCAGAAATATACATTCCAATAGCTTCCTTTTCTTTAGATAATTTTTCCATTATATTCCATTCTTCACAAAACGGAATAATAGGTTCATCAAATTGAACTTCACTGGTTTCTCCAAATAAAGAAATCTGTGCTGAGTTTTTATTTTCTTGAAATTTATTTCCAAAACGGATGGCTTTATCTATAATAGTTAAGCCTTTTTCATCTTCTGCGTAATATTGCGAGCGATTAATATCTCCAAAGCCATCAAATCCGCCAGAAATAGCCAAACCATCAAAAGCTTTTTTACTTGCAGCACGTAAATCTACTCGCTTTGCCATATCAAAAATGGACTTGAAATGTCCGTTTTCTTTTCGCTCATTAATAATAGCATCTACGGCTTTGCTTCCCATTCCTTTAATTGCTCCCATTCCAAAACGGATAGCTCCTGTTGCATTTACTGAAAATTTATAATACGATTCGTTTACATCTGGACCAAGTACTTCAATTCCCATGCGCTTGGCTTCTTCCATAAAAAAGGTAATTTGCTTAATATCTCGCATATTATTTGACAGTACCGATGCCATATATTCTGCTGGATAATGTGCTTTTAAATAAGCAGTTTGATAAGCAATATAGGCATAACAAGTGGAATGTGATTTGTTAAAGGCATAAGCTGCAAAAGCTTCCCAATCTTTCCAAACTTTATTTAAAATATCTTCTGGATGACCGTTTTTAACTCCACCTTCAATAAATAAAGGTTTCATTTTTTCTAGTAGCGCAAAAATCTTTTTTCCCATTGCTTTACGCAAAGAATCGGCTTGACCTTTGGTAAAGTTTGCCAATTTTTGCGATAAGAGCATTACTTGCTCTTGATATACTGTAATACCATACGTTTCCTTTAGATATACATCCATTCCAGGTAAATCGTAGGTGATTTCTTCTCTTCCGTGTTTTCTGTCAATAAAACTAGGAATATATTCCATTGGTCCAGGACGATACAAAGCATTCATTGCAATTAAATCTGCAAATTCTGTAGGTTTTAATCCACGTAAATGTTTTTGCATTCCAGGAGATTCATATTGAAAAATACCAACCGTTTCTCCTCTTTGAAAAAGTTCGTATGTTTTTTTATCGTCAAGCGGAAAATCATCTGGAATTAAATCAACTTTATGAATAGCTTTAACAATTTTCACTGCATCTTTGATCAGCGTAAGCGTTTTTAAACCCAGAAAATCCATTTTTAATAATCCTGCACTTTCTACCACAGAATTGTCAAACTGTGTAACATACATATCTGATCCTTTTGCAGTTGCAACAGGAATTAAATTGGTAATATCTTCTGGTGTAATAATTACACCACAAGCGTGAATACCAGTATTTCTTACTGAACCTTCTAAAGATTTTGCTTGCTGAATAGTTTGTCCTAAGAGGTTGTCTTCATCAGCAATAGCTTTTAATTGTTCAACGGCTTCTTTTTCTTCTGGTCGTAAACCTGCTATTTTGCCGATACTTTTTTTATCATCTCCAAAGATATTTTTAAGCTTTACACCAGGAATCAATTTTGCTACTCTATCTGCCTCATACAAAGGTAAATCAAGCACTCTTGCAGTATCTCTAACCGATGATTTTGCAGCCATTGTTCCGTAAGTTACAATTTGCGCAACCTGATTAGCTCCGTATTTATCAATTACAAACTGAATAACTTTTTGCCGTCCTTCATCGTCAAAATCAATATCAATATCTGGTAGCGAAACACGATCAGGATTTAAGAAACGCTCAAAAAGTAAGTCGTATTTTATTGGGTCAATATTGGTAATCCACAAACAATAAGCAACCACAGAGCCAGCAGCAGAACCACGACCAGGACCAACGGAAACGCCCATTTTTCGAGCTTCATTAATTAAATCCCATACAATTAAAAAATAACCAGGATAACCTGTTTTTTCAATAATCATCAACTCAAAATCAATTCGTTCTTTAGTTTCATCATCTAAAACCTCTCCATAACGTTTTTTCGCTCCTTCGTAAGTTAAATGTTTTAAGTAGTTGTTTTCACCTCGAACACCTCCATCATCTGTATCTTCTGCAACTTTAAATTCATCTGGAATATCAAATTTAGGTAAGAGTACATCACGTGCTAAAGTATAGGTTTCTACCTTATCAACTATTTCTTGTGTATTGGTAATGGCTTCTGGAATATCATGAAACAATTCCGTCATTTCCTCTTGCGATTTAAAATAATATTCCTCATTATCTAAACCATATCTATAGCCACGACCTCTTCCTTTTGGTGTATCAATTTTTTCAGCATCTTTTATACAAAGTAACACATCTTGAGATGTTGCATCTTCTTTATTAATATAAAAAGTGTTGTTTGTGGCAATAAGTTTTACTTGATGTTTTTTTGAAAATGCAATCAATACCTCATTTACATGATCTTCATTTTCTTGACCATGACGCATCAATTCTAAATAAAAATCAGATGTAAATTCTTCTTTCCACCAAATTAAGGCTTCTTCTGCTTGTTTTTCTCCAATGTTTAGAATTTTACTCGGAATTTCACCATATAAATTACCAGATAATACAATTAAATCTTCTTTGTATTGTTTGATGATTTCTCTATCAATTCTAGGAACATAATAGAAACCTTCAGTATTAGAAATAGAAGACATCTTGGCTAAATTATGATAACCGTTTTTATTTTTAGCTAAGATAATAATCTGATAACCATTATCTTTGTTTTTTTTATCAAGATGATTTTCACAAACATTAAAAGTACAGCCAACAATTGGAGTTAAGGGCTTTTTTGGAATACCATCAGATTCTAATTTGTCATTGTGCTCTTCAACTAATTTATTGTAAGCGATGGCTTCTTTGGTAAAATAGAAAGCACCCATCATATTAAAATCGGTGAGTGCAACACCATTCATATTATATTTTACCGCAGTATTTATTAAATCTGATACACTACTAGTAGATTGTAAAATAGAAAATTGCGAATGATTGTGAAGATGCGAGAAGTCTTCTGTCTTCGGTCTTCCGTCTTCTGTCTTCTGTCTTCGGTCTTCCGTCTTCTGTCTTCCGTCTTCCTTTAATTTTTTGCTTTCAGCCTTTAAATTAAGATGTTTTATTCCAAAAGTTCCAAACGGATTTGGGTTAATCTCTTTAAAAGTTTTTAGATAGTCATCAGTTACTTTAAGTTCTTCTTTAGAATAATTTCCTAAACGGATTAATTCTAAAAAGCAACGTGTAGTAGCCTCAACATCTGCCGTTGCATTATGTGCTTCGCCAAACGGCTGATTAAATAATTTCTGATGTAATTCTGTTAAAGTTGGCAGTTTAAATTTACCGTATCTTCCACCAGGAATTTGGCAAAGAGAAGCTGTTTTTTCAGTACAAGTATCTAAAACAGGAATTTCTAATAGTTTGGTTGCTATGTTTTCACGATGAAACTCGCAACCCATAATGTTTAAGTCAAATTTTAAATTCTGTCCTACAACAAAAGTGGTTTTTTCTAAAGCTTGATTAAATAAATCTAAAACTTCTTTTAGAGGCTTTCCTTGTTTTTGTGCTAATAAAGTTGAAATTCCATGAATTTGTTCCGCATCATA
>CAZYKN010000055.1:3655-9160 GCA_964648135.1 uncultured Flavobacteriaceae bacterium | reverse complement strand
CGTGTTATTGCTAACGCTGGCAGGGTTTTACCTGTATAATTACCAACGCTGTCAGGGTTTCGGATTTTTTAAAATATTGATAATAAATTTTATAAAATAGGTAACAAAAAAAATAGTTCGTTATTTATAGGTATATTATAACCAACTAAATTTTACCATTATGAAATATTTTTACACTTTTTTACTTTTTATTAGTACTTCTTTCGCTTGTTTTTCTCAAAATTATGTAGGTCTTTATGTCAATAATTTTAAAGATATTATCGGAAATCCTTCAGCAGAAACACAATTATTAAATTATGCCCAAGATAAGGGTTTTAATTATTTAATACTCTATAATTTAACGTATATTCAAAACAATATTTTTGCAATTGATGATGTTACCACTTCTTTACCTCTTGCTAATTTTATAGAAGATGCCAAAACCAATTATGGCATATTACAAGTTGCAGCAGTAGGTGAAAAAAACGCTTCTTTTGATAAAATTAAAATTTATAATAGTTTTTATCCATCAAACCCAAGTAAGCGATTTGATGTTTTTAATCTTGAATTTGAATTTTGGAATGATAATCAAACAGGTCCAAGTGATTATTATTGTACAACTTATCTACAACCAAATGGATATACTTGTGATGAAGCTGGAGCATTTCAGTTTTACATCTCACAACTTGCTTTAATGAAAGCCTACGGAGATCAAAATGGTATCATTACCGAAACTTATATAGGTTATATTTCACCTTCTGAAGGAGATTTAATTGCAACAAACACAAACAGAGTGTTAATTCACTATTATAGAAGTAGTGATGTTTATAATAATGGCGATAGTATTTTTCAATATCATCCTGAGAGATTGGAAAATCTATCCTTAAATAATAACGTAACAGTTATGCCAATTTTTAGTTCAAGACCAAATCATATGTATAACTGGTTATTAGCACCTCATTCGCTTTCGCAACCTTACAGTACTTTTTTAAATGGTACTAACGGATTTAATTCACAACCCATTAATTTTAAGAGAAACATCTCTTTAGATGGATATGTTTGGTATAGATATGGTGAATTATTGCAAATAGATCAACAATTGTTATCATTTAATGAACAGAGTATAGAAAATAGTATGATTTATTATAATAATTTAGATAAAAACATTCACTTTATAAATTTTAATCCTCAAGATAAAATGGTTATTTACAATTCTTTAGGACAAAAGGTGATTTCCACAAAATCAAAGAATAACCTTAATGTTTCCTTTCTTGAAAAAGGAGTGTATATTGTTACAGTAAGTTCAGAAAACAAACAAAAATTGGTTAAAAGAGTTGTTGTTTATTAGTTTATTGTAATTCTAACCCTGCCAGCGTTAATATCCGTGTTATTGCTAACGCTGGCAGGGTTTTATGTATATAATTACTAACGCTGGTAGGGTTTAACTTCCTAACTATGTGCCAAAGCATACAATTTAATTTTTTTAACCATCGATACTAATCCGTTTGCTCTTGTAGGTGATAAATGTTCTTTTAAACCAATTTTATCAATAAAATGCGTATCTGCTTTTAAAATTTCTTCACTAGTTTGGTTAGAAAAAACACGTAATAAAAGTGCAATAATTCCTTTAGTTAAAATAGCATCGCTATCACTTGTATAGACAATTTTATCGTTTGTTTTATCGGCATGTAACCAAACTTTAGACTGGCAACCCACAATTAGATTATCATCGGTTTTAAACTTTTCATCAATTAAAGGCAAGGCTTTTCCTAGTTCAATAATGTATTCATAGCGTTCCATCCAATCATCAAACATAGAAAATTCCTCAATAATTTCTTCTTGTACCTCTTGTATAGTCATTTTATATTGTTCATTAGTTGTTTAATAAATAATGTTAAAAAAATAAATCAATTAATTCAATAATCAATTAGAAAACTTACTTTTGCAAAAGTACAAGACTAAAAACGAAAGACCAAAGACTAAAGACTAAAATATGAGCAAACTATTAATTGTTGGAACTGTTGCTTTTGATGCAATTGAAACTCCTTTTGGAAAAACAGATAAAATACTTGGAGGAGCAGGAACGTATATTGGATTATCGGCTTCCACTTTTGGAATAAAATCTGGAATAGTATCGGTTGTAGGAGGAGATTTTCCTCAAAAATATTTAGATATGCTTAACGAGCATAATGTAGATACAACAGGAATTGAAATTGTAAGAGACGGCAAAACCTTCTTTTGGTCTGGAAAATATCATAATGATATGAATTCGCGTGATACTTTAATTACAGAATTGAATGTGTTAGAACATTTTAATCCTGTTGTTCCCGAAGAATTTAAAGATAGTAATATTGTGATGCTTGGAAATTTACATCCAGCAATACAAATGAGTGTGATAAAGCAAATGACTAAAAAACCAAAATTAATTGTTTTAGATACGATGGATTTTTGGATGAATATTGCTTTAGACGATTTAAAAGCAGTACTAAAAGAAATTGATGTAATAACCATAAACGATGAAGAAGCCAGACAATTAAGTGGTGAATATTCTTTGGTAAATGCAGCTAAAGTAATCCACGAAATGGGTCCAAAATATGTAGTGATTAAAAAAGGAGAACATGGCGCTTTGTTGTTTAGCGAAGGACAAATGTTTTATGCACCAGCATTGCCTTTGGCTTCTGTTTTTGATCCAACAGGAGCAGGAGATACTTTTGCAGGTGGATTTACAGGTTATTTGGCAAAAACGAATAATATTTCGTTTGAAAATATGAAAAATGCAGTGATTTATGGCTCTAATTTAGCTTCGTTTTGTGTAGAACGATTCGGAACTGAACGTATGGAAAGCCTAACACAAAAAGAAATAAAAGATCGATTAGAGCAGTTTAAAAGATTAACGCAGTTTGATATAGAGTTGGAATAGAATATTTTACTTATATTTGTAACCATGCTTGATTTAAATAAATATATAGAAATTAATACTGAAAAAAGATTTGGAAAACCAATTCTTAAAGGAACACGTATTTCTGTTTATGACGTTTTAAATTGGTTATCCAACGGCATGTCTAAAAAAGAAATTGTAGCTGATTTTCCAGAACTTAATGACAATATGATTAATGCTTGTCTGTTTTTTGCAGCAAACAAAGAAAAGAATTTGTTATACGCAATATGAAACTCCTTTTTGATCAAAATATATCTTATAGATTAGTAAAAAAAATAATAGACTTATATCCTAATTCTAAGCAAGTTTCAGAGTTAAAATTACAAAACAAAAAAGATATACAAATTTTTGAATTTGCTAAAAATAATAATTATTGTATTGTTACATTTGATGTTGATTTTTTTGATATAAGTAACTTAAATGGTTATCCACCAAAAGTAATTTGGATTAGAACAGGAAATATAACGACTGGTCAAATAGAAAAAAAAGAGTTAATCTGTCAATTTATTGAAGCAGATTACGCTTGTCTTGAAATTTTTAATATGTAATGTAAGGTCGGTTTTTGTAACCGACTTTTTTATTTAAACAATTATGAGTGATAGTTTAAAACACGAATGTGGTATTGCAATGGTTAGATTGCTAAAACCATTAGATTTCTATAAAAAAAAATACGGAACATCGTTTTACGGAATTCAAAAAATGTATTTATTACTCGAAAAACAACACAATCGTGGGCAAGATGGTGCTGGTTTTGCAAGTATTAAAATTGATGTAAAACCAGGAACTCGCTATATAAGTAGAGTGCGTTCTAACAAAGACCAACCTATTCAAGATATTTTTAAACAGATTAATCATAGAATAGATGGTATCTTAGAAGAAAATCCAAACAAAAAAGACGATGTACAATGGCAATTACAAAATATGCCTTATGTTGGTAATGTATTTTTAGGTCATGTTCGTTACGGAACTTTTGGAAAAAATAGTATAGAAAGTGTACATCCGTTTTTAAGACAAAGCAATTGGCGACATAAAAATCTCATTATGGCAGGGAATTTTAACATGACCAATTCGGCTGAAATGCTTCAAGAACTTATTGAACTCGGTCAGCATCCCAAAGAAAGTACAGATACCGTTACAGTAATGGAGAAAATCGGTCATTTTTTAGATGATGAAGTACAAGATATTTATCAGTCTTGTAAAGAAAGAGGAATTACTAAAAAAGACGCTTCACCAATCATTGAAAAAGAGTTGAATATCAAACGAATTTTACAAAGAGCCTCCAAAAATTGGGATGGTGGTTATGCCATGACAGGTTTAATAGGTCATGGTGATGCCTTTGTTTTACGTGATCCAGCAGGAATTAGACCTGCTTTTTATTATCAAGATGATGAAGTAGTTGTGGTTGCTAGTGAACGACCAGTAATTCAGACTGTTTTTAACGTAAAAATTGATAAAATTAAAGAATTAGCACCAGCACACGCTTTAATTATTAAAAAAGATGGCAATGTAAGTATTGAACAAGTCAATGAGGTTTTAGAAAAAAAAGCGTGTTCCTTTGAGCGTATTTATTTTTCTCGTGGAAGTGATGCCGATATTTATCAAGAACGAAAAAATTTAGGAAAATATCTATTCCCAAATATCTTAAAAGCTATTGATGATGATCTTACCAATACCGTATTTTCATTTATACCAAATACTGCCGAAACTTCCTTTTTTGGAATGACCGAAGAAGCTGAAGTCTATTTGAATAAACGTAAAACCGAAATCATTTTAAATGGAAATAAAAATATTTCAGCAGCAGCTTTAACCAAATTATTAGCCGAAAGACCTCGCATTGAAAAAATTGCCATAAAAGATGCTAAATTAAGAACATTTATTGCTTCAGATGATAGTAGAGATGATTTGGTTGCCCATGTTTACGATGTAACTTATGGCGTAGTAAAACCAACCGATAATTTAGTGGTTATTGATGATAGTATTGTACGAGGAACAACCTTAAAGCAGAGTATTCTTAAAATTTTAGACCGATTAAATCCCAAACAAATAGTTATTGTTTCGTCTGCTCCACAAATTAGATATCCAGATTGCTACGGAATTGATATGGCAAAATTAGGCGATTTTATCGCTTTTAAAGCAGCTATTGCATTGTTAAAAGATACCAATCAAACACATATTATTAATGAAGTGTATCAGAAATGTAAAAGTAATTCAGAAGGCAACACGCAAAATTCAAAACAAGAAAATTTTGTAAGAGCCATTTATAAACCTTTTTCAGCCGAAGAAATTTCAGATAAAATTGCCGTTTTACTAACCGATAAAACCATCAAAGCAAAAGTGAAAATTATTTATCAAGGCATTGATAATTTACACAAAGCCATTCCAAATCATAAAGGCGATTGGTATTTTACAGGAGATTATCCAACACTTGGTGGAGCAAAATTTGTAAATAAAGCCTTTATTAATTACTATGAAGGAAAAAAGGAAAGAGCGTATTAACTTTATTTTATTATATTTGTATAAAGTAAACTCAATGAGTTTCTAAAAAAGAAAAATGTGTAATTTTACTTAAATAGATAAAATGACTAAAT
>CAZYKN010000055.1:0-3555 GCA_964648135.1 uncultured Flavobacteriaceae bacterium | reverse complement strand
AAGATAGAAAGGTAATTAAATTACTTCTTTTTTGGAATAATACTCAAAATCCTAAAAAGCTTAAAAAAATATTAGAAAGATTATAACTTAATTGAAACTCTAAAAATGTCAAAAGTAGAAGATTTTTTATCCAAAGAACAAGAAGATAAAATTGTAAAAGCCATAAGAACTGCTGAGTTGCACACTTCTGGAGAAATACGTGTGCACATAGAAGCAAGCACAAAAAAAGACCTTATTGAAAGAGCAAAAGAAGTTTTCTATTACCTAAAAATGGATGAAACCGAATACAAAACAGGCGTTTTATTCTATTTAGCAGTAAATGATAAAAAATTTGCCGTTATTGGCGATGAACACATAGATACCAAAGTATCTGATGATTTTTGGAACGAAATTAAAGAAATCGTAATCAAAGAATTTAAAACTAAACATTACGCAAGTGGTTTGGTAAAAGGGATTTTAAAAGTAGGCAACGAACTCAAACACTATTTTCCTATTAAAAATAAAGATAAAAATGAACTACCTGATGAAATATCAGTAGGATAATATATATCTTCTGTACAGACGCGATTAATCGCGTCTCAACAACGATTTATTCAATTAATATGGCAGACCACAACATACTCGGTGAACTAGGTGAAGAAATGGCATTAGCACATTTAGAAAAAACAGGTTATACCATTGTGCAAAAAAACTACTATTTCCAAAAAGCAGAAATAGATTTGATAGCTCAAAAAGGAGATGTGATGGTTTGTGTTGAGGTAAAAACTCGTTCAACTAGTGAATTTGGTGATCCACAAGATTTTGTAGATGCAAAAAAAATAAAACTCTTGGTAAAAGCTATGAACCATTACGTAGAATCAAACGATTTAGATGTAGAAGTCCGTTTTGACGTTATTGCCATCATCCACAACCAATACCAAACCAAATTAGAACATTTTGAAGATGCTTTTTTGTATTTTGATTAGGTGATTGGTATAATACCATTCCAAAGTGATAGGTTATTAGTGTTTACCAATATCTTTTATATTTTTCCATTCACAACTTAGAGTCTTTGCGTCTTTGCGAGAAAGAGTAATAGTTGTTAGTGATTGGGTTTTTAATATTTTTCCATTCACAACTTGGCGTCTTTGCGTCTTTGCGAGAAAAAACAAGTGAGTTGTTACTTTTTTCAATGAGTTTCACCCTCGTTTAATCAATAAAAAAACATCATTGTCTAGCTCAAGATACCCTTGGTCATAAACATAATAATAGGTGTTTTGTGTTTTGGTAATGTATATTTGCGTAAAGAAATTAAAGTCAAAATTATGACTTATAAGCTTAGAACGGGTAACTTTTGTTTTTCCAGACTTATTTAATTCCGTTAAAACTTTATAATTTTTACGCAATCTGTTATTGGTGTTTCTAATAAGGTTTTTACTTTCTCTATTGAGTTTATTATTATAGGTGTTTCTACAATAATCAGAACAGAATTTTTTATCAATTCGTCCTTTAAAACTTTCACCACATTCTAAACATTTTTGTCCGCTCATAGCAATATTTAGTTAATAATCGGTTACGTGACCCCAATTTTCACCAGATTTTATACGGTATAATTGCATGGTTGAAATACCAAATTCTTTAGCAATTATTTTCATTCTAGTTTTTCTATTTGGGTCAAATATTTTTCTTTTAATTAATTTTACTCGTCCAACAGTTAATTTAGCATTTGCTCCCATTTTAGCAATCCGTTTTGGATTTGTTAATTGGTGTTTTGCCAGTTCACTTCGAGTACACCAAGCCAAATTATCAACATGATTATTATCGAGGTTATGATCTTTATGGATAACAAATTTTTTATCTTCGGGATTTTTAATAAATAAAATAGCAACCAGTCTATGTACATAGAAAGAAGCTGGTTTACCATCCTTTTTCGTAAAGAAAAACATATGAAACTTATTTGCTTTTAAAATTTTCATCAATTTGTGTTCTGTTTGTGTATGGGTTTTTTTCTTTAATCGCCCATAATTAGAAATCATAATATTATTTCTATGTGTATCACAATCTTTTAATGTAAAGAGTTTCCACTCTTCATTTCTATATCCTTTCATAATAATAGTTGTTAGTTTGTTAAGGGGTTAATAATAAAAGGGTGAATAATATGTAGTTGCTATATTATTTCATTTTTGTTGTTAATGTGTTATTACTTTAAATATTTTTTATCAGCGAGGAGCAATATATTGGTTTTATTTACATTTTCCAATTTATTGATGTTAAAATTGGCTTTTTGTAATATGTTAATGATATTTTTTAACTGTTTTTTATTGTTATCGTGCAGTGAAGCATTAAATAAAAGTTGTTGCGTATTGGTCAATTTTTTCCAAAAAGCTTCATCAAAAAATTGTGAAGGAATGGTATCATCTAAAAATAAATCGATAATAATAAAATCGTATTTTTCTTTATTTTTCATTACAAACGGATAAGCATCTGTACAGTGTATGCTTACTTTATCCGTGTTAAAAATTCCAAATTCGTCTTTTGCAACTTGTACAATAACAGGATCAATTTCAATAGCAGTTATTTTGCCTTTATACGCATATCTTTGTTGTAGAGTTTTAATTACGTTTCCACCACCTAATCCTAAAAGTAATATGTTTTTAAATTGATTTACATCGATTTTATCTAATCCAATTTTTAAAATTTTCTCTAAAGAACCATAAGAATAATTGGCATTTTTGGTGTTTAATAATTTTTTTCCGTTAAACCAAGTAATTTCTAATGTGCCATTATAGGCAGATTCTATTTTTTTTGTAATAGGATAAATATAGCTTAAAAGTCGTATCATTCCTGCAAAAGTAGGTTATTTTTATATATTAATTATCTTTTTGTAATTATTTACATCTATTTACAAACGAAAGTAAACGTTTACCAACCGATAAAATTTTTCAATTCGTCAGTACTTTGCAGTGTCAAACAAAAAAACTGAATTGACATCACGGGAATAATCCCACAAAACTCGCCGAAAGGCATAAATACTTATCTTATGAATACGTTAAGAAACACGGTACAATTAATTGGAAATTTGGGTAAAAAACCAGAAGTTATCACATTAGAAAGTGGTAGAAAATTAGCTAAATTTAGTTTAGCAACCAATGAAACTTTTAAAAACTCAAAAGGAGAAAAACAAACACAAACAGAATGGCATAATATTATTGCTTGGGGAAAAACTGCAGAAATTGCAGAAATGTTTTTAGACAAAGGAAAAGAAATTGCTGTAAGAGGAAAAATATCTTATAGCAGCTATGATGATAAAGACGGAAACAAACGTTATAAAACAGACATTGTAGTTAATGAAATTATGATGTTTGGAAAAAATTAGTAGTTTTTAAAAATGCTAAAATTATTCATCAGATGGCTTTTGCTGTCTGATGAATTTTTGTTTTCTGCCAATACCTTTGGCGTGAAAAACTAACCACTAAATGGAGTTTTTTAACACATAGACACATAAGAAAACAAAGTAATTCGTGCAAATTAGTGTAATCTGTGGCTTTCTCATTAAATCAATCAGTGTAAATCTGC
>CAZYKN010000054.1:5083-9198 GCA_964648135.1 uncultured Flavobacteriaceae bacterium | reverse complement strand
TTTGTTGTTTCGTATTTGCTGGTCTTGCTCCGTTACCACTTGTAGTAGTGGTGTTAGTAGATTCTATAACAATGATTTTTACCCATGTAACTACTGGTAAATCAGATGTTGAGGTAATTATCCCGTCTAAATTATATGATGCAATAGCG
The DNA here is from genome assembly GCA_964648135.1 of uncultured Flavobacteriaceae bacterium. Taxonomy (GTDB): domain Bacteria; phylum Bacteroidota; class Bacteroidia; order Flavobacteriales; family Flavobacteriaceae; genus S010-17. Next base: position 9,049 of record CAZYKN010000054.1, on the reverse strand, counting down.
TAAGTATTCGGTATGACTGTTTCAGCAGAATCAAACATATAAGATACATAATTTTTCATTCCACTATATGTAGGTATTAGACTAGGCACACTAAAAACTCCTGTATTTTGTTCATGTTTAATATATCCTAAGATTACATCATTTACTATTTGATTATCAGAAATAATTCCAGCAGTGTTAATTGATATAAAACCTGAATAATCTGTTCCCCAAACAGGATTTTCAAACACATAAGTTTGCACATTTGCATTTCCATCAGCACCATCACTACCATTTGTTCCATTTGTTCCATTAATTCCATCAGCTCCAGCTGGTCCAACAGCTCCATCATCTCCTTTACAAGAAGTTATAGAGATACTTAATAATAATACAAATACACTGTAAGTTAAAAATTTGATTGTTTTCATAATTTTTTAAATTTTGAGTTTTTTTAAATTTTGATAATTCACGCGATTATCTTTGCTCAAAAGTATATATAGTTAATGGTTTATTTTGGTAAAAATGTATGGTTGGCTTAAAGAAATGTATAAATGGTATAAAAGAGTGTATAATCTGCTATTTACAGTCAAAAAACCAAAAAAATACCATCTATACAAGATTCCGTACCATTTATACACTATTTACTACCAACTATACAAAAATGCTTTTTAAAATAATTATTCTTAGTACCTTTGGTTTCCTAACACTATTAAAATGATAAAAGCCATAATTGTAGATGATGAACTAACCGCTATAAAAAGTTTAAAGTGGGAAATTGAAAATTTTTGTAATAATGTAGCGGTAATAGATACGTTTAACAATCCGTTAGATGCTATTTCTGCTATAAATTATCTTAAACCAGATTGTGTGTTTCTAGATATTGAAATGCCAGAAATGGACGGATTTCAACTGCTAGAATCTCTAAATTATAAAGGGTTTGATTTGATTATTACCACTGCCTATGATTCGTATGCACTTAAAGCATTTAAAGAAAATGCCATAGATTATTTGCTAAAACCTGTAGATTCTGATGATTTGGTAAAAGCCGTTTCTAAAATTCAAAAAAATAAAACCGAAAATTTATTAGGAACAGAATTAGAGTCCGTTTTAAAATCCATTTCTGGAAATAGTAATTCTAGTAAAATAGCTTTACCGCTTTCTGGTAAAACTATTTTTATTCAACCTAATGAGGTGTTATATTGTAAATCTGATGGTAATTATACCACTATTTACTTTAAAGATGAAAAAAAAGAAATTATCTCTAAAAAAATTAAAGACATAGAGGAATCTTTTCCAAACGAATACTTTTATAGAGTTCATAATTCTTATCTTGTAAATATTCATTATATATCAGAATTTATTAAAACAGACGGATTTCACATTCTTCTAGAAAATGGAGAAACAATTCCTGTTTCAAGACAACGTAAAACAGAACTTTTGCGCATGTTAAACAATTAATTTTTAGAACTAACAGATGAATAAACTACTTATACTCTCATTATTATTAACTATTAATCTGCTTTTTTCTCAAAAAAAGAAGGCAAGTTTAGAGGAAAAAATTCAATTTGTAATTGAGCAACATTTTGATACTTATAAAGATCTTAACAAAAATTTACGCTACTTTAAAAGAGATACCATCCAACTTAAAAAAATGATTACTGCTTTTAAAGAAAAGCATTTTTTATACGGACAAACTTATGCTGAAAATAATTTAGGTATCCGTTACAGAAATTATTCATTATATAACAAAGCAATTGCAACACATCTAAAAGCCTTAGAAACTGCAAAAAAAGCAAACAGTATAGAGTTTCAAGTATTTAGTTTAAATATGCTAGGAGTGGTTTACAGAAGAATGGATGCCAACAGAACAGCATTAGATTACAGCCAAGAAGCTTTAGAATTAGCTGATAAAATAAAAAATCCAAATGAGGGAATATTAAGAGGAATTGCCATTGCGCATAACAGTATGGGAAACATTTATTTATTACTTAAACAATATGATTTAGCGATTAATCAATTTGAAAAATCACAAATTATTGAAAAAAGTATCCATAATGAATTAGGTTTAGCTATTAATTATCAAAATGTGGGTTACGCATTAGAAGCTCAAGGAAAAATTGATGAAGCCTTAGCTCATTATCAAAAATCATTAAAAATCAATAAAAAACAAAATAATAAATTAGGTTTAGTGATTTGTAATAGTAGCATTGCAAATATTTATATTCAACAAGGTAAACTCCACAAAGCCTTGCAACTTATTCAAACCAACTTACCTATTGTAGAAAAATTGGGTAATAAATATTATCACGCTTATGAACTTTTAGATTTGGGATGGGCACAAACAAAACTAAACCAATTTAATAAAGCAGAAAAAAATTTATTAAAAGGTTTAGCAATGGCAAAGAAGTATAATTTAACTTCAGCTATTTCAACAGCTTATACTAATTTATCTGAATTGTATGAACTTAAATCAAATTTTAAAGACGCATTAAAATATCAAAAATTATCCGAAGAATTTGAAAATAAAATCATCAATGAACGGAATTCACAATATGTAAATGATTTAATCATTAAATATGATAGCGAACGAAAAAACAGTCAGATAGATAATCTAGCCAAGCAAAATGAAATTGCAAAATTGCAACTCACAAAAAACAGAAATTTACTCATTGCAAGTATGTTGTTTTTACTTTTCTCTAGCATTATAGTATATATTGTTTATAAAAATCAGAATTTAACTTACGAAAAAGAAAAGGTAAAATTAGAACAAACTGCTTTGAGAAGTCAGATGAATCCTCATTTTATTTTTAATTCTTTAAATTCAATAAAATTATATATTATAGATAGTGATAAAGAAAATGCTGTGTATTATTTGAATAAATTTTCTAAACTTATTCGTAAAATATTGGCTGCAACCAAAGAAAAAGAAACGGTATTAGCAGAAGAAATTGAAACGATGAAGTTATACCTTAATATAGAAAACATCCGTTTTGAAAATGCCATTCAATCTGAATTTATTGTAGATGAAACTTTAAATGTGAATACCATTAAAATACCTTCATTAATTTTGCAGCCTTTTATTGAAAATGCTATTTGGCATGGATTATCATCTAAAAAAGGAGATAAAAAAATTAAAATCACCTTTAAAAAAGAAAACACTTCTTATTTAACCATAACAATAGAAGACAATGGTGTTGGTAGAAAAAGATCTAGTGAAATAAAAGAAAAAAAGATTCATAAAAGAGAATCTATCGGAATAAAATTAACCGAAGATAGGTTAGAAAATTTTGCAAAAACCTTAAAAAAGGATTTTAAAATTACTTTTGTTGATCTATATGATGCTAATAAAAAACCAGTAGGAACAAAGGTTTTTTTAAAAATTCCTATGGTATAATTTATTTTTTTAAATTTTTAGCTACTTTCTCCAATTCCTCATACCAATCTTCGCCAAATTTACGAATTAAAGCCTGTTTCACAAATTTATAAATAGGCACTTGTAATGCTGCACCTAAAGTACAAGCATCATCGCAAATACTCCATCTGTCATAATTCACTCCAGAAAATTCAGTGTAATCTCGAACTCTTACAGGATATAAATGGCACGAAACAGGTTTTTTCCATTTAATTTCTCCTTGATTATAGGCTTCTTCAATAGCACACAAAGCTACTTTTTTGTCATCGTAAATTACATAAGCACAATCTGCACCATTAATTAAAGTAGTTTCATGTTCACCATCGCTATTTGTTGTGTAAACACCTTGTTTTTCAATTTCGGCAATACCTTCTGCACGCATAAAAGGTTTTACTTTTGGGTAAATATCCTTCATTATTTGTAATTCATCGTCTTCTAAAGGCGCACCAGCATCACCGTCAATACAACATTGCCCTTTACAAGCCGAAAGATTGCAAACAAATTCTTTATCAATAATATCTTCTGAAACTAATGTTTTTCCTATTTGTATCATTTGGCAAATGTAAATAAAATTT
>CAZYKN010000054.1:2623-4983 GCA_964648135.1 uncultured Flavobacteriaceae bacterium | reverse complement strand
GGCTTTCCTTTTGTACGAGTGGAGAGACTCGAACTCTCACACCTTGCGGCACTAGATCCTAAGTCTAGCGTGTCTACCAATTCCACCACACTCGCAAATTTGGACTGCAAATATACTAATAAGTTCAAAACTGCAAAGATTTAATCTTTATTTTTCTTAATTTTGAAAAAAATTAAAATATACAAATCATGGACACTATAAAAACATACATCAACAATAATAAAGATCGTTTTATAAACGAATTAATTGAACTACTTAAATTACCCTCAATTAGTGCAGATGCAAATTATAAAAACGATGTTTTAAAAACCGCAGATGCTGTTAAAACCGCTTTAGAAACTGCTGGTTGCGATAAAGTAGAAATCTGTGAAACTCCTGGTTATCCTGTTGTTTATGCAGAAAAATTTATCGATGAAAAGCTACCAACGGTCTTGGTTTATGGTCATTATGATGTACAACCTGCAGATCCAATTGAATTGTGGACTTCACCTCCTTTTGAACCCGTAATTAAAAAAACAGAGATACATCCAGAAGGTGCTATTTTTGCTCGTGGTGCTTGTGATGACAAAGGACAGATGTACATGCACGTTAAGGCGTTTGAGTATATGATTAAAGAAAATAAACTTCCTTGCAACGTAAAATTTATGATTGAAGGCGAAGAAGAAATCGGCTCACCTAGTTTGGAATGGTTTGTTAAACGCAATCAAGAAAAATTAAAAAATGATGTTATTTTAATTAGTGATACTGGTATGATTAGTAACACGCAACCATCCATTACCACAGGTTTACGTGGTTTGAGCTATGTTGAAGTTGAAGTAACTGGACCAAATAGAGATTTACATTCAGGTTTATATGGAGGAGCAGTTGCAAATCCTATAAATATTTTAACTAAAATGATTGCTTCGTTACACGATGAAAATAATCATATCACTATACCACAATTCTATGATAAAGTACTAGAACTCACTAATGAAGAACGTGCCGAAATGGCAAAAGCACCTTTCTCGTTAAACGATTATAAAAAAGCTTTAGACATAAAAGATGTATATGGTGAAAAAGGCTATACAACCAATGAGCGTAATTCTATTAGACCAACATTAGATGTAAACGGAATTTGGGGAGGATATACTGGCGAAGGTGCAAAAACAGTCATTCCTTCAAAAGCGTATGCAAAAATTTCGATGCGTTTAGTACCTAATCAAACTCCAGATGAAATTACTGAATTATTCAAAAAACACTTTGAAAGCATTGCTCCAAAAGCAGTAAAAGTAAAAGTTACACCACATCATGGCGGATTTCCTTATGTAACACCAATTGATAATATGGCGTATAAAGCTGCAAATAAAGCCTATACCCAAACCTTCGGGAAACCTGCAATTCCACAACGTAGTGGAGGAAGTATTCCTATTGTTGCTTTGTTTGAAAATGAGCTTAAATCTAAATCCATTTTAATGGGATTTGGTCTTGATAGTGATGCTATTCATTCACCAAACGAGCATTATGGAATTTTTAATTACCTTAAAGGAATTGAAACTATTCCATTGTTTTATAAATATTATGTAGAGATGATGAAAGGTAAATAGTAGTTCTACTCTTCCGTGAAAACGCAATATTTTGCTAAACATTGTTTTTAAGTCCCACTGAAAGATGAGAAAAGCTAAAATTAGAGTTCACAATCTGTAACCTCCAAATTTAAAATCGTAATTTTGAAACCTAATTTAAATTAAAAATGAGTAATAAAATCAGTATTCCAGATGAAATAATCACAAATAAAATTTACGTAATTAGAAATGAAAAAGTAATGTTAGATAGAGTTTAGCAGAACTTTACGGAGTTGAAACAAAGTATTTAAAGAGACAAGTAAAGAGAAATATAAAACGTTTTCCTAAAGATTTTATGTTTGAAATGAATCAAGAGGAATTTACAAATTGGAGGAGCCAATTTGTCACCTCCAATTCTGATAAAATGGGTTTGCGTTATGCTCCTTATGTTTTTACTGAGCAAGATGTTGCAATGCTATCAAGTGTTTTAAGTAGCGATAGAGCAATTGAAATGAATATTAAAATTATACGAGTTTTTACAAAAATGCGTGAAATATTAACGGATAATTTAAGTGTAAAATTAGAAATTGAAGAAATAAAAAAGAGATTAGCAAGTCATAGTAAAAATATTGAATTAGTCTTTAATTATTTAGATGAATTGATTGAAAAAAAAGATAAACCAAGAACAAAAATTGGTTATAAGAAATAATGATGAATAAAATTTATGGAATAGGATTTTGTATTCTTTTAATATACTCTTTGTTTGACATTAAAAATCAAAGAAAGAAGTATAAAAATATAACTATAAAAAATAATCTC
>CAZYKN010000054.1:0-2523 GCA_964648135.1 uncultured Flavobacteriaceae bacterium | reverse complement strand
TAATCTCCTATAATCCGCAATAACATCGCATAACATTAAAGAAATTACAAGTAAAATTTACTATCGCTATTTAAAAAAGTGAGGGTTTCACTCTAAGTGAAGCCCTCACTAAAACTCCTTAAGCATTAAACCACCTGCAACAAAAAATAATTCTTTTTACCACGTTGTAGTAAAATAAATTTATCCGCAATTAAATCCGTTTTTGATAAAATAGTGTTCTCTGTAACTTTTTCTTTATTTACAGAAATAGAGTTTTCTTTTAAGGCTCTACGTGCTTCACCATTCGATTTTAAAAATCCTGATTTTTCGTTTAATGCAGCTATAATTTCAATACCATTCTCTAAATCCATTTTTGAAATTTCTGCTTGTGGAACTCCTTCAAAAACATCTAAAAAAGTCTGTTCGTCTAAAGTTTTTAAGTCTTTTGCAGTAGATTTTCCAAAAAGAATATTAGACGCTTTTAAAGCATTTTCATAAGCCTCTTTACCATGTGTCATGATGGTTACCTCCTCGCCTATTTTCTTTTGTAATAAGCGTAAATGCGGATTTTCTTTATGCTCTTTAATTAGCGTTTCAATTTCTTCCTTTGTTAAAAAAGTAAATATTTTAATGTATTTTTCGGCATCAGCATCACTCGCATTAAACCAGTATTGGTAAAATTTGTATGGTGATGTTCTGTTAGAATCTAACCAAATATTTCCTCCTTCGGTTTTTCCAAATTTTGTACCATCTGCTTTGGTAATTAACGGACAAGTAAGCGCATAGGCTTTACCTTGAACTTTTCTTCGTACCAATTCTGTACCAGTAGTAATATTTCCCCATTGGTCTGAACCTCCAATTTGAAGTTTGCAATTTTTTTCTTTATATAAATGTAAAAAATCAAATCCTTGAATTAATTGATAGGTAAATTCCGTAAAACTCATTCCTACATTAGACTCAGAACTTAAGCGTTTTTTAACCGAATCTTTCGCCATCATATAATTTACCGTAATGTGCTTGCCAATATCACGAGCAAAATCTAAAAAGGACATATTTTTCATCCAATCGTAATTATTTACCAATGTTGCTGCGTTTGGTTTATCTGATGTAAAATCAATAAAGCGTTCTAATTGAGATTTAACACCTGCAATATTTTTAGCTAAAATTTCTTCGTTTAATAAATTACGTTCAGCTGATTTCCCTGAAGGATCGCCAATCATACCAGTTGCTCCACCAATTAACGCAATAGGTTGATGACCATGACGCTGAAAGTGCATCAATAAAATAATTTGCACCAAACTACCAATATGTAATGAGTCTGCTGTTGGATCAAAACCAATATAAGCCGAAGTCATTTCTTTAGCTAATTGCTCTTCTGTTCCAGGCATAATGTCGTGTAACATACCTCTCCATCGTAATTCTTCTACAAATTTTTTCATTTTATTAATTTTTATTGGTCGCAAAGATAGGAAGAATTCCGTATTACTAAATAAGCAAACCAACAATTTTCTGTATTTTAGCCAAATGATTTTAGTAACTGGAGGAACAGGTTTAGTAGGTTCGCATTTATTGTATCAATTATCTTTAAAGGAAGATAAAATTCGTGCTATTTATCGTTCCGATGATAAAATTAAATTAACAAAGCGTGTTTTTAGTTATTATACAGAAGACGATGCTTTTTTTAATAAAATTGAATGGCTTAAAGCCGATATAACCAACGTACCATCACTTGAAAAAGCCTTTAAAAATATACATTTAGTCTATCATTGTGCTGCAATTGTTTCTTTTGATAAACGAGATTATCAGCAAATGAGAAAGGTTAATATTGAAGGTACTGCAAACATGGTAAACCTATCAATTGCAAATAAAATTGATAAATTTTGCTTTGTAAGTTCTATTGCAACTATTGAGAAAAAAGCCCATCTTCCATCTTCACAAAGAGAAGAAAACAAAAAACAAGAAGAGCTTATCGATGAAACCAACGAATGGAATACCGAAACCAATAATTACGGTTACGCTATTACAAAATATGGTGCAGAAATGGAAGTTTGGCGTGCAACTCAAGAAGGTTTAGATGCTGTAATTGTAAATCCTGGAGTTATTTTGGGTGCTGGTTTTTGGCACAATGGTCCAGGTGAATTATTTACTAAATTTTACAATGAGTTTAAGTTTTACACCGAAGGAATTACTGGCTTTGTTTCTGTAAAAGATGTGGTAAAAGCCATGATATTATTAATGGATAGTTCCATAAAAAATGAACGTTTTATTTTAGTTGCCGAAAACAGGTCTTTTAAAGAGTTGTTTTTTAAAATAGCTGCTGCCTTTCATAAAAAAAGACCTTCTATTAAAGTTGGTAATGCTTTGAGTAATATTGCTTGGCGTTTAGAGGCTGTAAAAAGTTTTATCACAGGTAAAACACCGCTAATCACCAAACATACTGCAAGTGCTTCATTAAGTAAACATGCGTATTCTTCGGCAAAGATTAAAAAGGCATTAAATTTTACTTTTGAACCTTTAGATAAATCAATTACAAATATTTGTAAA
>CAZYKN010000053.1:7587-9216 GCA_964648135.1 uncultured Flavobacteriaceae bacterium | reverse complement strand
TCAGAGATAATATCGTTTCCTAATTTATTATTGCGTTTGTCAATATAAACAAAAATAATCAAAGTTAAAAATAGAAGTAAAAGTGCTCCGCTAATAATCCATAAATTATAGTTTAATTTTTGGTATAATTTCCCTTCTCCAACTTTTGGTAACGGAACAGGGTTTTTAGGCAAGTCGTATTTACGCATTAACGGACTAACATTAGCTAAATTAATTATAGGTATTTTTCGTTTTGCCATTTCGTAAATTACACCATATTTATCAGGAATATTTTTTAGTTTAAAAGATTTGTGTAAACCTGCTTTTATGGCTTTTTTATTGTCGTTTGAACCTAAACTAGCAATTCCTCCACCAATATTAATAAACAATTTCACGGGTTTTCCATTAGCTTCTTGGTCAATAATTTTTAGGCGTTCTTTAATATTTAAGAGTAAATCGCCTTTATTTAATAAGTCTATATGATTTCTTTTAAGAGCTTCTTTAATTAATTCTCGTCCTTTATTACTTAAACTCATTCCTGTATCTTGGTTTCCTCCAATAGAAGCGTATTTATAGTTTGTGTTTAAAATATTGTTCTCTTTTAAGACGCTTAACATATCTAAAATGGTAAAATTTGGATCATTTGCTCCCCAAGAAGATGAGGTTGTAGATGCAATTAAAATAGGATTTGCTTTTACTTGCTCAATAGCCACTAATATAGCAATATCTAGAGCAGGAAAAGAGCCTGTCATACAAACGGCAACATTATCACCATCTTTGATATTGGCGTCTTTTAGCAGTTGCACTCCTAAGGCTGCAAAATTTGGATTTGTAGTAGAGAGTTTTATTGGCAAAGAACCTGTTCCTGTGGTTATTTGTGAATGACGCTGACCAATAATTCCTGTTTCATTTGGATCGTTAATTTTATCAATAAAAATAACATTTTTTAGCTTTTTATCTTTTAATGTTTGTAAAGCTTTTTTTGTGGTATTTGAAGCGTCTATTTTATCTTGAAAATAAGCTTGTTTTTTCATATATAGCGTATTCTCAACTAAAATATAACTTAAAATGGCGAGTATAGCTAAAACACCAATGACTATATTTGATTTTATGTGTAAATTTTTCATTTTTAAAGATTAATAAAGGTTCGGAAAAGTTTCACCACCAAAGCTTAAAATTACCAAAAAGCGGACAATGATTGAGGTAACACTTAGCATAGCGATTGTTTTTACATAACCTTGTTTTACAGACCAATGTGCTAATAAACCAGGAACAATCCATCCAACAGCACTAAATTCTAAAGTGGTACTTGCAGCGTTAAAAATTAAAAAATGATGCGAAATTATAGATAGAATAGTTCCAATAAGTATGGCAACAACCAATTGCCTTCTCCCAAATAAAAAGGTAAATCGAGAGATGAGTTTTATCAATAAAAAAGTAACTAAACTAATGACTAAAGTACCAATTAATCTATCAGGATTATTTAATTGCAAAGCAATATAACCAGGAATTACAATTCCACCTGCAGCTAAACCTAAAACTTCTAAAAAAACGAGGCTAAATATGATGCCTAATGTTACTGCTAATTCTACCATTTTTTCTGTTGATTTTTCTAATTACTAATTTTCATTTTTATAAAGACTTAAAGAC
>CAZYKN010000053.1:0-7487 GCA_964648135.1 uncultured Flavobacteriaceae bacterium | reverse complement strand
GCACCCATTGCTCCCATATTTCCAATACCTACAATAGTTGATTTAGAATCTGTTAATTCAATTAAACCATCAAAAACTTTTTCTGGAGTATCCCAAGGTTTGTTGATTACTTTTTCTTTAGGAATACCTAATTTATAGGCTTTATCTTCAATTAAGCTTGTGGCTTCACCAATGAGTACAACATAATCAAATTCTAATTTTGTTGCTATTAACGTAATGAGTTGCATCGCTCTACTTTGTCTGTCTTTTCTAATGGTTAATAAAACCACCATCATATCATCTACAACCGTTGCCGAAATATTATTCCATATCATTAAAGAAGATTCTGGGTCGTTTGCTGCAAAAGCATTGTAAAAATCAATTTGTTTTTGGTTTTTAATGATGATGTTTTTTGCTAAAACACCTTCATCTGGAATCATTTTTTTCATTCCTTTTAAAGCGGTTTTTTTATCCACTCCTAAATGATTACAAATATCAAGTGCTAAGGCGACATTTTCTTTGTGTTCCATGTATTTAAAGCCTTGCATGTCTTCATTAGAAACAGTACTTGCCTTTGATTGATGAAAAGAAGTGTTTTTAAGCTTACATTTATTCTCTAAAAATTTATGATGTTTGTTCTCACTTGTAAAAAGAATTCCGTTAGTTGGTATGGTATTGCTAAGAGCTTCACCAACACCTTTTATTCCTGGACCCATAACATCTAAATGGTCTAGTCTAATATTGGTAATTACTCCAATAGTAGCGTGAATCATTTGGTTTTCTGTAATTTTTTGGAATTGTGGTTGTAATGCCATACACTCTATAAGCATGGCTTCTGCGTTGTGTTTGGCACAAAATTCCACAATTTTTAATTGCTCTAAAATGTTTGCTCCTTCTTTTCTACGGATTTTTGCTTCGCTTCCATCCGCAAGAATCAATCTAGGAAATGTTCCTGTTACTTTGGTAATTGCATTGATATTTTTTTCTCTTAAACCAGCACCAATTAACCGAGTAACACTCGATTTCCCTCTAGTTCCATTAATATGAATTCTATTGGGAATTTGATATACCATTTTTTGATGTTTTTGATATTCAATTACACCAAAAACTAGCATAGCTATTGTAAGAAATAGTATGATATAGAAGCTTAGCATTTAGAACTTTTTATTTTTTTGGTATTACGATTAAACCTTCTTCTTTATCAGCTACATAAATATAATTGGTATCTATTGTTAATCCCAAAGCGTGAGGCGTATCTATAATTCCTAAAATTTTTGGATTAGAAGGTGTAGTAACATCATATACTTGCATTCCGCTTGCAGTTAAATAAATTTTACCGTTTTCGTAAGCAATTTCTTTAGCATAACCTGCGCTATCATAACTACCAATTAGTTTTATACTATTAGGGTTTGAATAATCAACTACTTGTAATCCTGCATTTCCACAAGCTACATAGGCTTTTTGGTTTGTTTCATCTAAAACTACACTTTCTGCATAACCAGGTAAATTTACTGAGCTTAAAAGCGGATAAACACCATAACCGTCATCAAAAACAGAAATATCAAATAATGATAAACCCATTTCGCCAGTGGCTGCAAACATTTTAGATTGGTCGTTACTAGTTATCACATCTCTTACAAATCCGTTAGTTTGTGTTTTTCCTCTATAATCAATAAAAATAGGATTTTCAATATTTACCATTTGAATTCCTGTTTCACTTAATGAACTCACTAAATAATTTCCCATTAAATGGACGTTTACTAATTTTCCATTTATATTTTGATTATTTACTTGAATATTGTTCAAATCGGTAATATCTACAATATTAAATCCAGAACCACCAGCTGCTAAATAGATTATATTATCCTTTTTAAGGAGTTTAGTTGAATAACCTTTTAAACCGACACTTTGATTGGTAACTAAAGTTGGATTTTTAGGATTACTGATATCAAATATGGCTAAACCTACTTCGCCTTGAGCTACATAAGCATAATTACCATCTACAATAACGTCATTGGCATCGCCAAAGGTTGCTATTTTATTTGCTACTTTATAACCACCAGAATAGTCTTCAGGGTTATTTGGTTCTCCACAACTTAGTATAAATAGCGAAGTGATTGTTAAAATGATTATTTTTTTAAACATAATTGAGTGTTTTTATAGTGTTGTTATTTTTTAATAAATGGCATAAGATAGTTGAAATCCTATTTGATTTTGCTTGTAATCTTTATCTTGAGAAAGTACTTCGTCATAAATACCTTGATTGTTATAAGAATCTCTTGTAAAGCGATTGTAATATAAAGATAGACTAGCTTTTTTCATTATTTTTATAGTGTAAGTAACATAAAAGCGGATATTTTTATCTGTTCTTCCTACGTGTAAAGGGTCGTTATGGATTAAATGAGATGAAGAAAAATATCTGTTTGCATATTTTACTTTTGCGCTTACATCATTTTTCTTTTTCAAAAATTTAGGCAATTTGGCTTTAATTTCTAAACCAAATGAGTGGTCTTTGTAGGTTGCATCAGAATCATCTGCGGTTTCTTTAGTTTCACCTTCTTGGTCATATCCTTTTGCATCAGAATTGGTGAAAATATAAGTTGCTTTAACTTTAACTTTTTTAGAAACAGGCTGTTCAAGGCTTAAACCAACTGATGAGTTTTTAGAATCGTATTCTGTATAATACGAATTGTCATAATATTTAGCATAATCTAAATCTAGTTCAGCCTTTGTTTTTTTAAAGAATGTATTCTGAAAAGTTAAGCTAAAATTATCTTTTGCAAACACGTAAGGTTTAAATGTGTTTGGTTCATAGCCATATAAACTAACGAGTTCTGGTTGTCTAAACTGACGCACATAAAACGAAGGAATATAACTATAAGAAAACTTAACATTGGCTTTCTTTAAAAAATATTGTTGCACACCAACGCCGTAATAATTCCATGTTTTTACAGGATTATTTATATACGAATTGTTGCTAAAACTAGCAGAAATTTTAGTTTTCCGTTTCTTAAAAAACTTAAAATAATACGAAGTACTTAGTTTGGTTTTAATAAACACGTCATCATACGTTTTTATTTCAAACCTTCCTTCATCTTCGTTATTTAAAAAACGATTGAGGTACTTGTCTGAATATTTTAAAATATTATCATCATACATAGTTCCAACACCAACTTTTAATCTAAATCTGCTCTTTTTAAAACCTTGACTAAAAAGAAGATTGCTTGTAAAAAACAGTAAGATAAAAAGGATAAGAATTGATTTTGATTGTAATAAATTCAATAGCTTAATCATTCAATATTAATTTTAATGTTCTTACATTTTTTCCAGAAACTAAATGACAAAAATAAATACCATTAGTTAATTTGCTGCCTTTATCATTTAAACCGTTCCATTCTACAGAGTGATTTCCTGCAGATTGCATATCGTTTTGTAAATTGCGAACTAATTGACCGTTTATATTAAATATTTTAATAGAAGTGTTATTTGCTTTTAATAAGGTATAATTAATTTTTGTATTTGTTGAAAAAGGATTTGGTTGTGAATTAAAATTTGCTAAATCAGTATTCATATCGTTAATTCCTGCGGTAGTCATATTAATTACACCTTCGTAAGTAATGACATCTTCACCAACAACGGTAACATTAATTTCGGCTAAACTATCTACATCAATATTAAAGGTAATGTTTCCATTAGCATCGGTTGTTCCTGTGATAAAAAGTCCGTTAGCATTGGTTAAAGTTACTCTTGCATTTTCTGCTGGTAAACTAGTTGCTTGATAATTAACTGCAATAGTTACATTATTGTTACCAGTAGGTAAGTAGGAAACGTGATTAACATTAACTGCTAAAGGCACTTCTTTCCAAATTTGAATACTAGGATCTCCTAAAACACAAAACACTCTATGATGATATTCTACATAATAATCACTTCCTCCAAAAACGGCATATTGGTAAATTCTACCTCTATCTAATGCTTCTCCTGGAGTATCTAGACCTTCTTGATACATTCCTTTATGGATTCCTTTATCCATTTTATTATTATAAGTAGTATGTGTGTTAGAAGTAGGACCAACAAATGCAATTGCTCCTTTAGGATTGGCAATTGTTCCGTATTCTACTAGATTTTCACCAAAACATTCATAACTGTTATCAAACATAGCAACACCACAACCAATATTAGTAAAAAAGAAATTTTTTCTACTTGGGTTTAACCCAGAAAGGTCATTTGAGCCAAATTCAATACATTGGTCATGCCATCCTGTAATCCATCCTTCACCTCTGTAATTTACAACAGAACGACCTTCATTTAGACCTGCTAAAACATCAGTTACACTGTAATTACATTGTCCATCCCAATTACCATTAGCATCAAAAGAGCCATTCCACATCATTGGATCAACCGAAGTAAAATTGGCATAATTTAATAAAATATCACGTGTCCAAGCAATAGTGTTTACTTGAGATTGATATTCTGAATTAGAAGAAAACAATCCTTTTTTATACCAAGCAGTTTCAGCAACATAAGGTTCACGAATGTATTTTTCAAATTTATTCATCATTACACGCATTCTATAATTTCCTTGATTGGTAAATCTACCAACCAACATATCTGGTAAAAAATCATTTCCATCAACAGTAACAAAATAACTTTCATCTGCAAAAGACCAACCATCATTTGCGTTATAGGTTTTTGTTGGAAAAACACCATAATCACCAACAAGTAGCACATAAGAAGGAGGAGTTGCCCAATTGTGATACGCATCATCAATATGGTTTCTTATGGTAATTGGGTTGTTTGCATTTGCTCCAATATCACTAAATTTGGTAACATGTACATCTACACCAGTTCTTCTTTTCCACTCTGCATAAGGTAAAAAGTCATTGTATAAATTATCAGGAACAATACACAGCATTAAATCGTTTGAAACATAGGTGTCATTGATAGATTTTTGCTGATTATTATAATTTAAAATACTTGTTTTATACAATTTATCATACGATGTTGTAATGTGTTTTCTTCCTGTAGTTCTAGGGTTAATAGCGTTTCCGTCTTCTTTGTAATTTAAGCGTATTTTAAATGAAGAAACTACTTTTAACTGTTTTGTAACTGGATTGTATTGAAAAGGGGAAATACCCAATCTTACAATTCTAAAATCTCTGTAAATTGCAGGTTCATCAATTGTAGCTTGATGTGTAGGATACATTTCATTTTTGGAATAAATAGCATTTTTAATGTATGCTGTTTCGGCTTGACCGTCTATCCAACTTTTTCTTCCAGGTAAAATGTTAATATTATTGTATGTAGTAACAGTTCCTGTTTCTATAATTTCTAAAGATACGGAAGCTTCGTCTGGAACAGCAACAAGACTTGGGATAACTGGCAATGAAGGTTCACCTATTTTGTTTGTGTAACTATCTGTAAGTAAGTTGATTTCTTGATAAACTTTTCCATCCACAATTTTATCAGTAAGTTTAAACCCTGTTACTTCTACAGAAATAATGGTGCTTTTATTTGTATCTTTTAAAACTTGAACTGTTGGAGATTTTTCTATAAAATTTCCATTGTTTAACGTTCTCCATTGTGCATTTACTGATGTAATAGTAAAAACTATTATTAAAAGTGTTAGTTGTTTGATAATTTTCATGTTAGTCATTTAATAAATTAATAAAATATGCTTCTGTGTAATAGAACAATTTCAAAAAAAGAAACCCTACTTTTTAAAACAAATAAATTTTGTGCAATATAAATATTAAAAATTGTAATTTTGCTTAAATTTTATACTAAAATGGCATTTTCAGGTTTCAAAGCTAAATCAATCATAAAAAAAACAAATAAACTTTTAAAAAATAAAAGTAATTCGTTGCAAATTGCCCAAAATATTCAAACTGTTGGAGTAATTGTAAATGAAGGCAGTGATTTTAATTTTGAATTATTAAAGCAGTTACAAAAAGACATAAATTCTGGTTCGAGTAATTTTTTAGTGCTCACTTGTAAAAAAACAAATGATAGTTATAATGAGTTTAGAGGTGTTATTTTAAAAGAAAGCGATTTTTCGTGGAATGGTGCTATCAAAACGAATGAAATTAAAGAGTTTTTAGAAAAACCATTTGATATGCTCATTGATTTTACAAATAATACCGAAGTATATAACAACTATCTAGTAGCAAAATCTAAAGCAAAATTTAAAGTTGGTTATGCTCAAAATGATGAACGCCTTTACGATTTAATGATTGAAGCCAATTCGTCTAAACTTTTTATAGCAGAACTCATAAAATACCTTAAAATATTAAGAAAACTCTAATGGAAAATAAATTTATAGGAACAGGTGTTGCCTTAATTACACCTTTCACAAAAAATAATAAAGTTGATTATAAAGCGCTAGAAAAACTAGTTAATTTTCAAGTTGAAAACGGAATAAATTACTTGGTTATTTTAGGTACAACAGGAGAATCGGTTACTTTAAATGCTCAAGAACGTTTAAAAGTAATAGCTACTATTATTAAAGCCAACAACAAAAGATTGCCATTAGTTTTAGGAATTGGAGGAAATGATACCAAAAAAGTAGTTGAAGCAATTAAAAACACCAATTTATCACAAATTGACGCTATTTTATCTGTTTCTCCATATTATAATAAACCAACGCAAGAAGGAATTTATCAGCATTTTAAAGCAATTTCAGAATCTACTGATAAACCTATTATTTTATATAATGTTCCACATAGAACAGGTAAAAATATTGAAACAGATACTGTTATAAGATTAGCAAATGATTGTAAAAATATTATTGGTGTAAAAGATGCAGCAGATGATATTAAACAAATATTTGATTTAATTTCAAAAAAACCAAAAGATTTTTTAATCATTTCTGGTGATGATGATTTGGCGTTAAGTAGTGTTTTAACTGGTGGAGCAGGAGTGATTAGTGTAATTGCACAAGGACTTCCAAAACCATTTTCTAACATGATAAAATTAGCACTTAATGATGAGAACAAAGCTGCTCAAGAAATTTTTTATAAAGTGTTAAAAGTAAGTAAATTGATTTATAAAGAAGGAAATCCTGCTGGAATTAAAGTGGTTTTAAACCATAAAGGAATTTGTGAAACCAATGTGAGATTACCGCTTGTTAAAGCTTCCGATTCGCTTTATAATGAAATTGTGGAAGCTTTGTAATTAGTTTGCAGCAACAACCAACATCATTTGTTTGTATTGGTTCATTTCTTTTAAGGCAGTTAAATATTGTGCTATTTGACCGTTTGCCATTAATTTGTTTGCTTTAACTTTTGTTGTTTCGTATAATGTTTTAAAATCTTTCATAATATAATTTGTTTAGTGATGTTAAGTGTATTTCAATAGTCGTGCCAAAAATTAAAATCGTATAAATTATATTTTTAACCTAAAGATTATCAGTAAGATATAATGTTGTGTTTTGTTATTGTACAGTCGTTAATTCCTCTCAAAGATTATAAAATAAATAACTCTCGCAAAGACGCAAAGACGCTAAGTTG
>CAZYKN010000052.1:0-9228 GCA_964648135.1 uncultured Flavobacteriaceae bacterium | reverse complement strand
TTGAATATATTATGAAAAAAAATACGCTAAAAATCGCCCTCTTATTTGTAGTTTTATTCGCTACAAATTACCTTTTTGCACAAACTCCACCTGCAAATAGACCACCACCTCCTCCAGGGTTACCAATTGATGGAGGAATATTTACTTTAGTTGCCGTGGCTTTTGGTTATGGAGTAAGTAAATTACGAAACAAAAAATAATATTTCTTTAAAATATAAAAAAATCCTATATTGTTTTCAATATAGGATTTTCTGTTTTACAATAATATTTTTCCTACTTTTGCGGAATAAAATTTACAAAACTAACTTTCTTAATATATTTAAAAACTAATATTCAAATATAATAATACTGCTATATAATAATTATGAAAAAAGAAGAGAAAATAAAAGTAGGGATTTCAATTGGTGATATTAATGGTATTGGTATAGAGGTTATTCTTAAAACATTTTCTGATAACAGAATGCTAGATTTTTGCACACCTGTTTTGTTTGGTTCTTCAAAATTAATTTCTCACCATAAAAAGGCTTTGGATCTCAATATTCCTATTCATGGAATATCTGACATTAAACAAATAGTAGATCATAAAATAAATTTATTTAATATTTGGAAGGAAGATGTTAAAGTTGAATTTGGTATGCCAAGTAAAGAAGCAGGTAAATATGCGTATTTATCTTTAAAAGCAGCTGTTGAGGCTTTAAACAACAACACTATTGATGTTTTGGTAACTGCACCTATTAATAAAGATAACATCCAATCTGATGATTTTCATTTTCAAGGTCATACGGAATATTTAGAAGCTCATATTGATGGAGAGTCTTTAATGATATTGATGACAGACACTTTAAGAGTTGGTTTAATCACTGGTCATATACCTATTAAAGAGATTGCTACTACTATAACTCCTGAGCTTATAGAACGCAAAGTAGATATAATGCACAACACTTTAGTTCAAGATTTTAATATTAGAAAACCAAAAATAGCCATTTTAGGTATTAATCCGCATTGTGGAGATCATGGTGTTATTGGCGATGAAGATGATACAGTTGTAAGACCTACCATCGAAAAAATATTTTCTGAAGGTAAATTGGTTTACGGTCCGTTTGCTGCAGATAGTTTTTTTGGTTCTAATTCATATAAATCATTTGATGGTATTTTAGCAATGTATCACGATCAAGGATTAGCTCCATTTAAAACACTTTCTTTTGGAAAAGGCGTTAATTTTACAGCAGGTTTAAACAAAGTAAGAACTTCGCCAGATCATGGTACCGCTTATGAAATAGCAGGAAAAAACCAAGCAAGTGAAGATTCCTTTAAAACAGCTTTATTTACAGCGATTGAAGTCTTTAAAAACCGACAAGATTATCAAGAATTAACAAGCAATCCTTTAAAAATTAGACGAAGAAGATAATTTTTTTAAATAAATGTTATCTGATTGGTAATTTTTATTACCTTTGCAGGCTCAAAAGATATTTGAAATGAAGCATTCTAAAACGTATAAAATCCCATTTAAAGGATTAAAGTTAGGAAAGCATCAATTCAATTATTCAATTGATAAAAAGTTCTTTGATGCTTATAATTATGATGATTTTATAGACAGTAATGTTCATGTAAAAGTTGATTTCATTAAGAAAAATACTTTGTTTGAACTGTTTTTCACCATAGATGGAACCGTTTTAATTAACTGTGATGTTTCTGGAGAAGAATATCATCAGCCTTTAAATGGCACACTTAAATTAATTGTGAAATTTGGGGACGAATTTAATAATGATAATGATGAAATTTTAATCATTCCTCATAACGAATACGAATTAGATATATCACAATATATTTATGAATTGATTGTACTTAGCGTGCCTATTAAAAGAATACATCCTAGGGTGTTAGATGGTACATTAAAATCTAAAGCGATTGATAAGCTAGAAAAATTACAAAATAAGAGTAAAAAAGATACAGACCCAAGATGGGATAAATTAAAAGAATTAATAAAAGATAAAAAAAGTTAGAAATGGCACATCCAAAGCGAAAAATATCCAAACAAAGAAGAGATAAAAGAAGAACACACTATAAAGCAACAGCTTCTCAAATTGCAGTAGATCCTACAACAGGTGAAGCGCATTTATCTCATAGAGCACATTGGTTTGAAAACAAACTTTATTACAGAGGTCAAGTAATTATTGATTCTCAAGAAGAAATTGTAGAAGAGTAAACAAACTTGATTTTATAGACAAACAAAAACCCTTAATCTAAGGGTTTTTTGTGTTTCTATTTTTTAATTATTCTATATTATACCAAATGGATTTAATATTTAGTCTAAAATAAATTGAACTACGTAGCATTTACGAACACTTAATAAAATATAAAGGAAAAAGAACAGCGAAACTCCCACGAACTCAAATTAAAAAAAATAAAGTAGTAAGTAAACGATTTATTAGACTAAATATTAGGTCATTTTGGTGTTAATAATGTCTAAACGAATTTATTCTACCGTAACAGACTTCGCCAAATTTCTAGGTTGATCCACATTTTTATTTAACATCACTGCAATATGATATGATAACAATTGCAATGGTATGGTTGTTAATAAAGGAGTAAATGCTTCTTCGGTTTCTGGTATTTCAATAACGTGGTCTGCAATTTCTTTTACGGTAGTATCACCTTCCGTTACAACGGCAATAATTTTACCATCTCTTGCTTTAATTTCTTGAATATTGCTTACTACTTTATCATAATGACCTTTTTTTGTTGCAATAACAACAATTGGCATGTTTTCATCTATTAAAGCAATTGGACCGTGTTTCATTTCTGCAGCAGGATAGCCTTCTGCGTGAATATAAGAAATTTCTTTTAATTTTAAAGCTCCTTCTAAAGCAACAGGGAAATTAAAACCTCTACCTAAATACAAAAAGTTTTTTGCATCTTTATAAACTGAAGCAATATATTTTACTTTGTCATTTATATTGAGTAGCGATTCTACTTTATCAGGAATTAATTCCATTTGATGTAAATAACTTTGGTAATCAGATTTTGAAAGATTCCCTTTAGCTAAACCTAATTTCAAGGCAATTAATGATAAAACAGTTATTTGTGTAGTAAATGCTTTTGTGGAAGCTACACCAATTTCTGGACCAGCATGTGTATATGCTCCAGCATCAGATTCTCTTGCTATTGATGAGCCAACAACGTTGCAAACACCAAACACAAATGCACCTTTAGATTTTGCCATTTTAATTGCAGCTAAAGTATCTGCGGTTTCACCAGATTGCGAAATAGCAATAACAATGTCTTTATTGGTAATAATAGGATTTCTATATCTAAATTCCGAGCCGTATTCAACCTCTACAGGAATACGAGCAATATCTTCAAATAAATATTCTGCAACTAAACCTGCATGCCAAGAAGTTCCACAAGCAACAATAATTATTCTATCTGCATTTAGAAATTTTTGCAGATTATCATCAATTCCTGCCATTCTAATGATGCCTTCATTGGCTAATAATCTACCTCTGTAAGTATCTGTAATTGCTTTTGGTTGCTCGTAAATCTCTTTTAACATAAAGTGATCATAACCACCTTTTTCAATCTGATCTAAATTTAACTTTAAGGCTAAAATATGGTTATCAACCAAGGTATCATCTTTAATTTTACGGACTCTTACATCTCTTCCTACTTTTACAATAGCCATTTCTTCATCTTCTAAATAAATGGCGTTTTTGGTGTATTCTATAAAAGGCGAAGCATCAGAGGCAATAAAAAATTCTTTATTGTCTTCTCCAATTCCAATAGCAATTGGACTTCCTAGTTTTGCAACTACGAATTCATTGGGTTTTGTTTTGTCAAAAACTACAATTGCATAAGCTCCAACAACCTGATTTAAAGCAATCTGTACAGCTTTACCTAATTTTACATTTTCTTGTTTTTTTACTTCCTCAATTAAATTGATAAGCACTTCAGTATCTGTATCACTTTTAAAAGTATAACCACGGTTGATTAATTCTTTTTTTATAGTATCATAATTTTCGATAATACCATTGTGTATAATCGCTAAATTTTCTGATTCTGAATAATGTGGATGCGAATTTACATCATTTGGGATACCGTGAGTTGCCCATCTTGTATGTCCAAAACCAATAGTTCCAGATGTTGTAATATTTTGTTTTACAGATTCTTCAAGTTCAGATACCTTGCCTTTGGTTTTGGCTAATTTCATATCTTTACCATCGTAAAGTATTAAACCAGCACTATCATAACCTCTGTATTCTAACCGTTTTAGACCGTTTATGACAATTGGGTAAGCATCTCTATAACCAATATAACCTGTAATTCCACACATAGCATTTTAATTATTTAGTTCTGTATAATAGATTTCTAATTTTATTTTTTTAGAGTAATCTGCATCTGTATCTTGATAATCATTTCCGTAAAGCACTACACCTTGCGGATTCCAACTATACTCTTTTACTTTTATATCATCAGCACTCAACGGTGTATCTAAGCCGTTGTAAACTTTTAGACCAAGTTTTGAAGGTGCTGTAAAATCTTCTTTTTTTAATACTTCTGAAATATAATCGGTAATATTAATTTTGTATTTTGTTGGATTATCATCGTCTTTTTGTAAAAATCCGTTAAAAAAGTTAGGTGCTGTAATGGCATCTAAGATTTGTTCATTTTCATTAATATTATCCGTATCGTTTGGATCTAATTTGTATAATAACAGTCTGTTTGGTACATCATTATCATTTTCATTATCAATGTAAAAAGTTAGATTTGCTTCGTTTATTAATAGATTTCTTGCTCTTAATTGAGCTAAATCAACTCCGTTAAATAAATCAATTACTGCAACAGAACCTGCAGCGCCTTGAACGTATAATTTTTTCTCTCCAACGGTAATGTTTGGTGAAGTAATTTGTGTAAATCCGTTTGCACTAGCATAATCTCTATTAAAATGATTTGTCTTAATTCCTGTTAAAGGAAAAGTAACTATTTTTTGTTTTCTTACCGCATAAGTTGTAGTAACCTCTGCATCATCAATCTCTCCATCATTATTCAAATCTGCTTGTACTTGGTTTTCCGTTTTATCTTCAGTATCTGAATTGGTTAAATATAAATTGACTTTTGCAGTAGCTAAATCTAACATCATCACAGAGCCATCAGTTCCTTCTACTTTAATCATAATTCCTTTAAATGTTTGATGAAAACTCTCATTATCATCAAAATTAATAGCACTTCCAGTAATGAAATTATTTTCAAAAAAAGTTTTGTTTAACGGAATTCTAATAAAAGGTTTTGCATCTTTATATTTAATAGTATCTTGAACTGTAACTATATTTGTTCCTGTTAAAAGCGTTTTATCAAAAAGCTCAATAGTATCATTAGCATTCGGTTTAAAATTAAAAAACGGAGCTAACTCATCACTTACATTATATACCTTATCAGAATAATACTTTTTTGCCTTTGATGGATCAATTTCGTCTAATCTACTTAAATAAGTATCTAATCTTGAAACTTTAATTTGATAACTCACATCTTGATCGCCAAAAACATTATTGAGTTTAAATTTTGGCAAGCCATCACTATCTTTCCCATCGCTTGTAGCGTCATACGGAATTTCAAGATAAACAGCATCTAACTGAGGATCGTCTCCCCAATCTAAACCAGCAGGAAGGTTTAATTGTGCAATTAAATCGGATTTTAACAAACCAAAATCTGGTTTATTATAAACTCCTAAAGGCATACTTAATTTGGATAAACTAGCAGTACTTATATTATCAACTCTAGATTTTTCAATATTTTTAGTATAAGCTAGAACATTAAAATCTTCTTTTTGGGTATTAAAAACACCATTATCAACCAAATCTCCTCCAACATTTTCAAGATCAGTTTCACATGATGAAATTCCTAAAACAACTATTAAGGCAATAGTTATGTATTTAAAAATTGTATAAATTTTTGTTGTAATCATAATTGTATAATAAATAATATGAATGTTATTCTTCGTTTTCTAAAACTTGTGTTTGATAAAAATTGATGTAAGCTTCTACAAATTCTTCTTCAGATTGATATTCTAAAACTGGTTTTTCAAGTGAATTGATATAATCATCTAAGTCTTCTGGCAAAGGATCGCAAGATTTTATCACAGCATCTGCATACTCAACAGCTAATCTTTGCAAATTTGAATAGGTAGGTTTCTCAATAGTAGATACTAACTTTTTATCAATTTCGTCAAAATTAATTTTATTGATTAAATCAGGATTTATTTCTCCTTCAAAAGGCTCGTTATAAACAGAAACTACTATTTTACTATCTGTAAAAAGTGAATCATTTTTAAAATATTCTTTTAAATAAAGTGGTACTAGAGCAGCCATCCAACCGTGAATATGGATAACATCTGGAGACCAGTTTAATTTTTTTACGGTTTCAATAACTCCTTTAGCAAAGAAAATTGCTCGCTCATCATTATCTTCAAAAAGCTGATTGTCTTCGTCTGTAAATATCGCTTTACGTTTAAAATATTCATCGTTATCTATAAAATAAACCTGCATTCTTTCTTTAGGAATTGAAGCTACTTTTATAATTAACGGCATATCAATATCATTAATAATTAAGTTTACTCCAGACAAACGAATAACTTCGTGTAATTGATGTCTTCTTTGGTTTATCAACCCATAACGAGGCATAAAAACTCGAATTTGAGTTCCTTTTGAATTCATTTTTTTTGCTACCTGAAAACTCATTCTTGCAGTATTTGTTTCTGGCAAATACGGTGTCATTTCAGATGAAATATATAAAATTTTTGTTTCTTTCATTGCTGCTTAATTTATCTTATAAATACTTACTTTACGAGTATTTACAAGCTTCTATTTTCTGTTTCTTTTGTTAGTTTGTATATTCAAACTGTTTAAAAACATATAAAATTGATGTAAATAATAAAAACTTGAATATTCTTATATTGCAAAGATACTAAATTTTGCCTTAATACATCTTTAAAAAAAGAAGTTTGAAAGCTTTTAACTACTAATTAACATTTATTCCTTAACAATTCATCTTACAAAATCAACAATTCAGTAAATAAAAAAATAAAAATAGCTGAATTTGAGTGTTCTTTACATTATCAAAACAAAATAAGATGATTAAAGTAAGTAATTTAAGTAAAACATTTGATGATTTTAAAGCCTTAAACAACATCAATCTTGAAGTAAAAGAAGGAGAAATTTTTGGATTGCTAGGTCCAAATGGCGCAGGAAAATCTACTTTTATAAATTGTATGAGTACGTTGTTAAAAGCGGATAGTGGTACTATTTTCCTTAACGGAATTGACCTTAACAAACATCCAAATAAAATTAAAAATCTCATTGGTATTGTGCCTCAAGAAATCTCTTTATATGAAAATTTTTCCGCTTTTGATAATTTGCTTTTTTTTGGAAAATTATACGGAATTGATAAAAAAACCTTAATAAAAAGCATAGAAGAAATCCTTTTATTAATTGGTTTAGAAAACAGAAAAAACGACTTAATAAAAACCTATTCTGGAGGTATGAAACGCAGAATTAATATTGCAGCAGCTCTTTTACACAAACCAAAAATTTTACTTATGGATGAACCAACAGTTGGTGTAGATCCACAAAGTAGAAATCAGATATTTTCTGTAATAGAGAACTTAAACAAAAAAGGGATGACCATAATTTACACTACGCATTATATGGAAGAAGTAGAGCGTTTATGTAATACTATTGCTATTATGGATGCTGGAAATATCATTGCAAAAGGCTCTTTAACAGCATTACAAAAGAATTCAAATACAAAAGAGTTGCTAAAAATAAAATTTGAGACAATAACCAATCAACAGTTTGAACATTTTAAAAACCAATTTCATTTTAATATATCAAAGGAAGATAATGAAATAAGTATGCAATGTGCTATTGAAAAAGAGCTCCATAATATTCTGAGTTATATCATAAATAGCCATTTAAAAATTATAGATATCAATAGAAAAAAAGCAAATCTAGAAACCATATTTTTACAATTAACAGGAAAAAAATTAAGAGATTAAATTCACTTTAAAAAAACAATCATGATAAAAACAATCGCCATAAAAGACTTAAAATTATTCTTTTCAGATAAAAAATCGGTTATCATTACCTTTATTTTACCCATACTCTTAATTACGCTTTTTGCCTTTGCCTTTGGCGGAATTGGTCAATCAAATGAAAATAAGAAAATTGATTTACTAATTTGTGATTTAGACCAGTCTTTAGCATCAAAAGAATTAAATAAAGCTTTAGATTCTATAAAAGGTATTCACTTAATCAGTACAACATTAGAAAAAGCTTCAAATGCTGTACGCAAAGGGAAATATGTTGCTGTTTTAGTATTACATAAAGGATATGAAAAAGCCATAAATACAGGTAATGAAATTCCGTTAGAATTAAAATACGACCAATCAAGAGCTATTGAAGTTGGCATGTTGCAAGCGGTTTTAATGGAAAAATTAATGCAAAAAGCGAGTAAAAAAGTCGTTCAGAAAAATATTGAAGGCTTTTTAGATAAAGAATTTGCAGGAATGACCCCAAATATGAAAAAAAGAATTTTAGATAAAACAACTTCAAATGAAAATGGTACTTCTAAAAATGTAGTAGCTATTAAAATGACAGCAGTTTTAAAAGAAGATAAAGAGGCTGCACCAAATTACGGATTAATACAAGCGGTTGCAGGGACTTCTATTATGATGTTATTGTTTAGTATTGCCGAAATTGGTGGTGGTTTATTGGATGAAAAAGAAGGTGGAACTTTAAAACGTTTGTTGTACTCACCTTTAAAATCTCGTGAAATACTTTTTGGCAAAATGAGTGCTGCGCTTATCATTGCGCTATTACAATTAATTGTGATGTTTGGCTTTGCTTGGTTAGCTTTTGGCTTGCCTATTTTTAATGATTTATTTTCTTTAATTATTTTAATTATTACCGTTGCTTTTGCAGTAGCGAGTTTTGGAATTTTTTTAGTTTCCATTGCTAAAACGAGAAAGCAACTAAGCGGTTTAAGTTCTATGATTATCTTAACCATGAGTGCTATTGGAGGAAGTATGATTCCCCTTTTCGCTATGCCATCTATCATGCAAAAAATTGCAGTAATTTCTGTAAATTATTGGGGAATTCAAGGCTTTTATGATATTTTTGCTCGTCATTTATCCTTTACAGAGCTTTTACCTAGAATTTTTGTTCTTTTATGTATTGG
>CAZYKN010000051.1:0-9256 GCA_964648135.1 uncultured Flavobacteriaceae bacterium | reverse complement strand
CATCGCAATCATCGCAATCGTCATTTCAACAAAAACCAAAATCCATTTCATCATTTATGGGTGGTTTCAAATCGGCAACAACCAATAAAATTGACGATTTTATTGATTCCAACAATTTGGATATTCCAAAATTTAACCGTAAAAATAGATTATGGCAAACAAATTATCACGATCATATTATCCGAAATGATAAATCCTATTACAACATTTTAAATTATATAAAAAACAATCCATTAAAATGGGATGATGACAAATTCCACACCTAAAAACAAATAATGTTAAACAATACCACAAGAAAGAGAATAGACTAAAAAGGATACTACACAAGATATTTAATATCAAATTTGACTAAATATTTAGTCTTTTTGGTATTCGTCTTAATATTGCATTATAAATTCAAATTGGTATATCGCCAATTTTTAAACTACTACACATGAAAAATATTTTTAACAAAACCGTTTCACACGAAGTTGTAGAAAGGATTAATAAATTAACTCCTAATTCTAAAGCTGTTTGGGGAAAAATGAACGTTTCACAAATGTTAGCGCATTTAAACATTCAATATGAATTTATTTATGAAAATGAAAAATTCAAGAAACCAAACCCAATATTAAGATTTATTATAAAAACATTCATTAAAAATAAAGTGGTTGGTGAAACTCCTTTTAAGAAAAACGGAAAGACTTCTCCTGTATTTATCATTACATCTGATAAAGATTTTAATACCGAAAAAGAGCGTTTAATTCATTATATAACTACTACTCAAAAAAATGGAGTGGAAGTTTTGTTACCACACAATACCAAATCCTTTGGAAAACTTACCGCTAAAGAATGGAATAATATGCTTTATAAACATTTAGATCATCATTTAGTGCAATTTGGAGTTTGATAAATATGCTAAAAATAAATATCACCACTCAATCTCCACTAACCCCAAACTCTTTAACAATTTATTTGTTTTAGAAAAATGTTTATTTACGATATCTCGATAAAAGGTTAAAATACCTGGTAAAGCCTATTCTAACAAAAATCACTATCTTTACGATTATATTATAAGGATATGAGTGAAAATTATAAAAATTCTTCTTTTAAAAAATTACTAGAAAAATTGCAGGAAGATTCATGGCAATTAGAGTTGCTGATTTCTGGTTTTGCTATTTTTGGACTTTTTTATGCAATTACTCCAATAAACAATGCTTTTCTTGAAGCTGTAAGAGGTGGAGAAACAGTCTTTTATTCTGTATTGTCAGTATTAAGAGTTTTCCTATATATCATGATTTTTAATCTGATGCTTCACATTGTTTTAAGAGGATTGTGGATTGGTGCATTAGGTTTGCGTTATATCTCAGGAGATATTGATTATTCTTCCTTAAATTACAGTCATAAATTCACTAATTATCTAAAAAGGAAAGTTGGTTCTTTTGATGATTATATTGGAAAGTTAGAAAATTATTGTAGTATTATTTTTGCAATTACTTTCCTGCTTATTTTTTACGTGCTAGCTGTTTTTGTAGTTGCAATTTTATATAGATTAATTGTAGTTTACATTTTTAATAATGATGTTTTCCCTGAATGGTTAGCTAATGGGTTAGGTTGGTTCATTCTCTCCATTTTTACTTTAGGAAGTCTTCTTACTTTTATAGATTTGGTTTCTGGAGGTTTATTAAAAAAGAATAATAAAATAGCCAAACTGTATTTTCCATTCTATCTATTTTTTAGTTTAATAACGTTTTCTTTTTTATATAGACCGTTGATTTATAATTTTTTGGATGACAAATTTGGTAAGCGTGTTTTTTTACTACTAATTCCTTTTTATTCTATCATTTTAATTGCAAGTAGTTTTTATTATCAAAAATCAGATATTTTATCTGGAGCTTTTGATACCAATGAGTTTATTATTAGTCACTTTCACTATGAAGATTCAAAGAATGATAATTTACAAGAAATATATATTAATTTTACAATACAATCAAAAGTAATTAAAGATGCGTATCTAGATATTAATTTACCATATTATAAGTCTTATGAAAATTTTATTTATGAATTTAACCCTAAGTTGAAACCAAAAAAGGATAAAAGAGGTCTGCATTCTAGTTTTTATACTCCTACCATTTCAAAAAAAGAAGAAACAAAAAAAGATAGTTTACGAAATGAATATTTAAAAACTTTTAATAGTATTTATAGAATTAAAATAGATTCTATAAAATATATATCAGATTTTAATATCAATAAAAAGGGTAGAGAAAAATTTGGTTTTGAAATGTTCTTAGGTATTGACAGTCTATCTCAAGGAAAACATATACTTGAAATTAAAAGACAAATAAAAAAAGATTCTGTTGGTGATGAATTAGTTGCTATTATTCCCTTTTGGTATTATGGAAAAGATTAAAAGTTAGAATAGTTTTTAAATTTTTATACTATACTAATTACCACTCAATCTCCACTAACCCCAAACTCTTTAACAATTTATTTGTTTTAGAAAAATGTTTATTTCCAAACCAATAACCTCTATTTGCACTTAAAGGTGATGGATGTCCGCTTGTTAAAATAGTATGTTTTGTTTTATCAATTTTAGCACCTTTCTTTTTGGCGAATCCTCCCCAAAGCAGAAAAATTACATTTTCTTTTTTATTGGATATTTGTTTAATAACAGCATCGGTAAATTGTTCCCATCCTTTTTTTTGGTGTGAACCTGCTTGATGTGCTTGTACGGTTAAAGTTGCATTTAATAATAATACGCCTTGTGTTGCCCAAGCAATTAAATTTCCACTTTGCGGAATGGGTTTGTTAATATCTGTTTGCAATTCCTTAAAGATATTTTTTAATGAAGGAGGATGCGCAACGCCATCATTTACAGAAAAACATAAACCATTGGCTTGACCAACTCCGTGATATGGATCTTGACCAATAATTACTACTTTTAAATTGCTGAATGAACACGAATTAAAAGCGTTAAAAATTTCACTTTCTTTAGGATAACACGTGTGTTGCTGATATTCTTGATGAACAAATTGCATTAATTCTTTAAAGTAAGGTTTGTTAAATTCCTCTTGTAATATTGCTTGCCAATCTGATGAAATTTGAACGTTCATTTTTAAAATTTTATAATTTCACCTTTATGCAATGAAGTATCGCTACCAATAATAAAATGAGTGTTTTTAGGAATAAATCTAAACTTAATATGCTTGTTTTTAAGTCGCTCCATAGTGTCTATAATTTCCTTATTGGTAATAAAATGATTGTCAAAAATGAGCGTATCAATATTGTTAGCTATACTGTTTTTTATATCAATTGCTTGATGAAAAATGGCTAATTCCGGTTGAAGAGCCTTTTTAACTTTAGCAAAAGTGGCATCATCTTTACCAATATAAATATATTTATTAATAATTTTAATTGAGGCCTTTTGCTTTTTTAATTGAAGAGATTGTATCGATTTAATGAGTTTAATTCCAATAGCAAAGCTTAATTGTTGCAAGCTGTTTAAATCGAAATGTTTTTTGTAGAAAATTTTCATCGCACCATAAAAATTATTGAGGTATTTACGGTTTTTCACCGTACTTTCTCCTTTGTAATGGATGATTTTAGTTTCAGAAAAATAATAATTATCATATCCTTTTTTAAGAATTTTATAACTTAAATCTATGTCTTCACCATACATAAAATAGTCTTCGTCAAAGCCATTTACTTCGTTGTAAATACTCTTTTTCATCAGCATAAAAGCACCAACTAGAATGTCTATTTTTCCATTGTTGTTTTTTGGTATGTTTTTGGCGTAATATGCATCGGTTTTTAAACCCAAAATTTTATTGATTGCTACTTTTGGAGTTGGAATTCCACGTTTGCTTTCAGGTAAAAAATGTCCTGTTCCATCAATGAGTTTTACGGTAAGTGCACCTAGATTTTTATACGATTTAGCAAAAGTTAATATTTTTTCAAAAGTATCTTCAGCAACAACTGTATCTGGATTTAAAATAAGTACATACTCTCCTTTTGCAATAGCTACTCCTTGATTGTTTGCGGTTGAAAAACCTGTATTCTGCTTATTTTCAATCAGTTTAACCTTTGGAAATTTTTGTTTGACCATTGCGCAACTATCGTCTTGAGAATTGTTATCAACTACAATAATCTCAGCGTCAATTTGAGTACAAGCATCTAGAACGCTCTGCAAACACTGTTCTAAAAAAAAACGAACATTATAATTTACAATAATGACTGAAAGTGTAGGAGAGAAGTGTGTTCCTAAAACGGAACTTTTTTTTACACTTTTATCTTTTTGTAAGTTGCTCATTTTTTTTACAGTTGAATTGTTTATTTGTTATTAGGTTTGTTTATAAGTATTGAATGAAACCTTCTTGAAACAGATACATAAAATCGATTTTCTCAAAATTCAAAATTCAAAATTTCTTCAAACTATTCTCATAAGGTATTCTATTTAAAATACTTCTTCCTAACGTGATTTCATCTGCATATTCAATTTCATCACCAACTGCAATTCCTCTTGCAATGGTTGATATTTTTACAGGAAATTCTTCTATTTGTTTAAAAATATAAAAGTTGGTAGTATCGCCTTCCATGGTAGAGCTCAAAGCGAAAATTAATTCTTTAACAGCACCAGATTTTACTTTATTTACTAAACTTTCAATGGTTAAATTGTTTGGACCAACACCTTCCATTGGAGAAATTTTTCCGCCAAGTACGTGATATAGTCCTTTAAATTGTGCTGTATTTTCTATTGCCATTACATCTCTTATGTCTTCAACTACACAAATAATTTCTTTGTTTCGTTTGGGATTGGAACAAATTTCACAAAAATCCACATCAGAAATATTATGACAACTTTTGCAATGTTTAATGTTGGTTTTTAAATTGGTTAATGCCTCTGCTAAGTAGGTTGTTCGCTCTTTAGGTTGTTTGAGTAAGTGCATTGCTAAACGTAAAGCAGAGCGTTTGCCAATTCCTGGTAATTGTGCAATTTCATTTACTGCATTTTCTAAAAGTTTAGACGAAAAATTCATGCTACAAATGTAAAGGATTTTATAGTCAAAGCCATATATTTTTAACACAAAAAAATCAATAATTGATGATAGCTATTAAAAGGATTCTCTATTTTTTAGCAATTAATTAAAAACGGAAATTAAGAAGGAATTTGTGTTAATTTGTGTAATTCGTGGCTTTTAACTTAAAGTAATCCGTGCCAAATAATCAAAATACTCACCTTCTTGAATAAGCTCACAATGTAATCCACAAAAGTTTGCAGCTCGTTGTAAATTATTAAAATCTACATACAACCAATTAAAAGGAGCTCCTTTTTTATTTTTATATTCCATTGTAAAAATGGTTTCACCATAATAAGGCTGATTGGCATCAATAGCATAATTTCCTTCTTCGTCTTCAAACATATAAATTACATCTGTAGAATCAAGCAATATTTGTCCGTTTGGATGAAGTAATGTTTTTAAATGATTTAAAAAATCGGTTAATCTGTATAATTTTCCACACATTCCAGCACCATTCATCAGTAATAAAATGGTGTCAAATTTTTGGTTTTCCATTTTCCAAATATCTTGAATTTGTGCGTTTTTAATTCCTCTTAATTTACAGGTTTCAATAGCTCCTTTTGAAATATCAATACTCAAAACATTTTTGTTCTTTTGTTGAAGATACAAACTATGACTTCCAGCACCACAACCAACATCTAATGTTTTGCCTTTGGCTAATTTTAAAGCTTGTTGCTCTAAAATGGGCATTTCATTAAAATCTCGAAAAAGATAAGGTAAGGGATATTCATCTTCGCCACCAAGCGATGAAAAGGTTTTTATATTTTCTGAAAATCCATAGTGTTGATAATCGAGTAAGGCTTTTCCGTAAAGGTCATTTTTCATTTAAAATTCAAAATTTGGCATTTTTAAGTTTATTCACCAATACTTCCCATTTCAACACCTTCTGAGTAAGCTACTTTAATATTATTATCGTGAAATGCTTTTTTGATGTTTTCATAACACGCAAAAGTAACTTCCCAAAAATGATCAGGATTTACATAAGGTCGTACAGCAACTTGAATAGAATGGCTATCATAACCTTCAATGCCAATTTCTGGTTTTGGTGTGTCTAGAATATTAGGAATGGTTGCAATGGCTTTTTCAATAATTTGTTTCACTTTAGGAAAACTTTCGGCGTAAGGCATAGTAACATCAATTTCTAAACGGATGACACCTCTTGCGGAATGATTGGTAATTACATCGCTAGTCATTAATGAATTAGGCATAATTAACGTCTTGTTTCCTGGTGTAACTACGGTGGTGTTGAAAATGCCTATTTCGGTAACTTTACCAAATTTTTCATTGACTTCAATCCAATCGTTTACTTTATAAGGTTTAACCGAAAGCACCAATAAACCAGAAGCTAAATTACCTAAACTTCCTTGAAGCGATAAGCCAATGGCTAATACCGAAGCACCAATAATAGTCGCAAAAATACTCAAATCAACTCCTGCTATTCCAGCTGCTGCTAAAATTACTGCTACTTTTAGAATAATTCCTAAAACAGATAAAATAAAAGGTTTTAAAGAGTCAGATAAGCTACTTTTAGCTAATAACTTTTCTACAAAAGTCATTATTTTATGTATCACTTTAAAACCAATCCATAAAACTAAAATAGCACCTATGGCACTTGGTAAATATTTTACTACACTGTCTATTGCTGTACTCAAGTATTTTGAAGCTTTTACCACTCCATTTGTGTTGGTTGTTTGTAAACTAATCATACATATCTATTTGTTGCAAAAATAGAATTATTACTGTGTTTTGGAAAATTATTTAGCTTTTTTTCTCGAAAAGGCGTAAAGATATCGAGTTATACCTATTCAACTTAGTGTTTCTGCAAGAAAAAATTCATTCCAAATTAAAATCAAAATATCTATTTTTATAAGGTTCATTTCTTAAAGTAAAATGCCACCATTCTTTAGCGTAATTTCTAAAACCACTTTTATTCATGACTGATTGCAAAAGGGCTCTATTAGCTTTTTGTTTTTTGGTAAGTAAATTGTAATTAATCCATGAGGGTTTTCCAAAAAAATCAAACGGACTTCCCATATCTATTGGTTTATTTGTTTTTAATGAAATGATGCTTAGGTCAACGGTACTTCCGCTACTGTGCCGTGAATGAGATGAAATATAACCTGCTTTAAATAAGATTTTTTTATTTACTGTTGGATAAAATTCTCTTTTCATTAAAGTATCCTTTAAATTTTTTGCCCATTGTACAAACTCTTTCACTGCTTTTTGTGGTCTATACGCATCATAAATAATTAGCGAATAGCCTTTGTTGTTTAGCAATTGTTGTGCTTTTTTTAGAGCCTTTGCAGCTTCAATAGTAAGTATTGCATTGTTTGTATAATACCCTTTTATTGGATGTCCAATAAAATTATGATTAGAGGCATAACGCAACTCTACTTTAATACTTGGTATGAATTTTTGTATGCTTACAAATTCTGGTGTCTTATTTGTTTGGGAAAAAGCAATACTAAATGATAAAAAGCAAAAAAGTATGCTAAAGAAATAATTCCATTTCATATTAAAAGTTTAAGGTACTTCAAATAAAATCATGTCAATTTCCACATTTTTTAATTGTTTGTCAGCAGTAACTAAAGCGTAATTTAAGTAATTAGCAGTTGCAACAATAATACTATCAGGCGTTTTTAATTTGTATTTACGTCTAAATTCTATGGTCTTATCTTTTATGAAAGTAGTTATGGGAATTATTGTAAAAGTGGATAATAATTTTTTAATATTAACTATATCAGTTGGAGTATTATTTGGATAACTTAATAATTCAATTTCAGTTATAATTGAAATGGTGATTTCATTATTTAATATTAAATCTC
Source organism: uncultured Flavobacteriaceae bacterium (assembly GCA_964648135.1). GTDB lineage: Bacteria > Bacteroidota > Bacteroidia > Flavobacteriales > Flavobacteriaceae > S010-17. The sequence continues at coordinate 1,374 of CAZYKN010000051.1, read as the reverse complement.
GTGCAAACTCACTACCTCTAAAATAATAAATAACAATATTAGTGTCTAAAACAAGGTTAGTTCCATTCATCACGCATTTCTTTTTGGATTTCTAATGGTGTTTTAGTAAAATCAAAATTTACTTTTCCAAAAGTATTATTAATAATTGTTTTTTTTAAATTAGAACGTCTAAAAAAAATTTGTTTTTGAAGCTTAAGAAGTGCTTTTTTAATTTCTTTAGTGCTCGAGTTTTTATTTATTGTGATTATCATACTAGCTCATTATTTACCAAAAATACGAATTTAATTGTATATATTTTATTTTTTTGAAAAAAATACCAAATTGATATAACAATTAGGGCAAACTCATACTTTTTTGTATTAAAGTTGATTTGCTTGTCATTCAAAAGTATGAGTTTACCTTGATAGAACAATAAATGATTCTTTTAAGAAAATAAATCATTTAAAATTTTAGCTAACCGAAGTCCGCCTTTTTGTAATTGTCTTTTTAAAAGCGGTAAATTTTCATAAGAATATCTCCAACTTAATTTATCGCCTTTTTTAGCAGATTGATATACTTGCTGTGCTAGTTTTTGAGTTTCATTAATCCAATCTACAACGGTGCCAGACTGAATTTGTTTTATTTCTTTTTTATTGAAGTGGTCTAAATCCTTTGAAAATTCGGTATAACTCATATCCCAAGTATTAATCATATCTTCATCCCAAACATGGTGTAAATTTGTGCCTCTGTTGTGCCATTGCACTTGTATATCATTTCCACCACGGTCTTCTGCATGACCAACGTGCAAAGGTTGATGTAAATCACCTATTAAATGGACTAATAATTTTAAGTAAAAAGTTTTGTCTTCTTTAGAAGCGGTTTCGTCTTTTATTTTAGCAATACAGGTTGTAATTCCTACTGCTAAATCGCCATATTTGCTTTTTTTAGAATCTTGGTATTTTACATTAAACGGAAAATTTACATAATGCCAAGCAGAAAATTTACGGTAACGTTTATCGGATTTAATCTCATCTGCATAAGTAGAAACATAAGCCAATGATTTACCTTCTAATAATTTAGCGATTTTTCTTTTTACTTTTCTTTTTAAATGATTATCTGCTATTTGTGTAAGGGTTCTATGACCTGTTGGTCCCCATTTTGGATTGGCAAATAAACCTTGTGTTATAAATAAAAATACGATGACTAATGTGAAATGTTTCATTGTTAAAATTTTTGCGAAGTTAAATAATATTTGTAACTTTTTAATGTGATTGCGTTTTATCTTTTTTTGATAATTAGTCTTCCGTCTTCCGTCTTCCGTCTTCTGTCTTCCGTCTTCCGTCTTCCGTCTTCCGTCTTCTGTCTTCCGTCTTCTGTCTTCCGTCTTCCGTCTTC
>CAZYKN010000050.1:7727-9263 GCA_964648135.1 uncultured Flavobacteriaceae bacterium | reverse complement strand
CACTTAAAATTTAAACCATAGCCATTGCTATGCTTGAAATTTGAAGATTGTAAAAACAAAAAAATATTTTAAATTTATTTAGCGCATTTTGAAATAGAATTGGTATTACACACAGCTTTGTGTACCTTGTGTAGAAACTTTGTGGTCTTTGTGGTTAATAAATTCACATCAACGCAATTTACAAGTTGAGCCATAATTTTTTGATACTTTTTACACCTAACTTAGCGTCTTTGCGAGAAAAATAGAAATTAAACTTTGGTTCTAAAAATTCTCACTTCCATAGCACCTTGTCCGTATTTTTTATAAGAAGCATCATTAATTTCAACAGGATAATTTTTTAAAAGGAATAATAATTCAGCTTTTAATACGCCTTGCCCTTTACCGTGAATAAAAATAATTTTTTTAATATTGTTTTTAATGGCATAATTCAGTTTTGTTTTAGCAGTTGAAATTTGTTTTTGTAACATATCTGCATTGCTCATAAATCTATTGGATTGCGTAATTTGATGAATGTGTAAATCCACTTCAAGCTCAGTTTCTTTTTTTGGTTTTTTAATTGTTTTTTTAGATTGATGACCTATTTTATCTTTATTTTTTACTTTGATATTTTCAAGAAGCGAATTGGGTCTTTTTACAATTTCATATTCTTGATAAAAATGTAAAAAACCATGTTCGTCTTTAATTTGGATGAGTTCATTGTTTATCGAAACAACAATTCCTTTAACATCTTCATCTAAGACTGCTATTTGATCACCTTTTTTAAAAATATTTCGTTTCATATTATGGCAAAAGTAAGATTTTTGTATCTTTATCAAAAAAATAAGAATGAGTTTATATTTAGTTTTAGGAATTTGGAATGACTTTATTCACTTTTTAGAACGAAATATGGGTACTTGTTCTTGGAAGAAAAATTTTGGAGTGCCTTGTATGGGTTGCGGAATGCAACGAGGTTTCATTCTTTTGTTAAAGGGTGAATTTATGGAGGCTTTTAAAATGTATCCTCCAATTTATTCGTTATTGATTATGTTTGCCTTTTTAGCAATTCATTTAAAATTTAGAATAAAAAATGGACATAAAATAATTATTGTGCTATTTATTATAAATTTTATCATTACATTAGCTAATTATATATTAGAATTCAATTAATCAAAAATTTTTTAAAATTATGAAAGAAAAATTACCACATTCAACCGCAGCATTAGTATTAGGAATATTTTCAATTATTACTTGTTGTTTTAACGGTATTCCTGGTGTTATTTTAGGAGTATTAGGCTTAATGCAAAGTAAAAAAGCAATTGCTATTCACAATGAAGATACTGAATTGTATGAAGGAATAGGAAATGCTAACGCAGGGAAAATCATCTCCATTATTGGGCTTATTTTTAGTGCAATTGCATTAATAGCTTGGATTTATATGAAGATGCACCCAGAATTACAGCAAGATTTACTTGAGCAATTACAAGAAATGCAACAAAATCAGTAATAAATGATTTAAGGTGTAAAAAAAGTCCTTGAAATTTTATTCAAGGACTTTTT
>CAZYKN010000050.1:0-7627 GCA_964648135.1 uncultured Flavobacteriaceae bacterium | reverse complement strand
TTTACTATTTAAAAAAAGAATCCACAAATTCAATTTTATTAAATACTTGTAAATCATCTATACCTTCGCCAACGCCAATATATTTAACAGGAATTTGAAATTGGTCTGAGATACCAATTACTACTCCTCCTTTAGCAGTTCCGTCTAATTTTGTTACCGCAAGAGCAGTAACTTCGGTTGCCTTAGTAAAGGCTTTTGCTTGTTCAAAGGCGTTTTGTCCTGTTGAACCATCAAGCACTAGTAAGACTTCGTGAGGAGCATCTGGAATTACTTTTTGCATGACTTTTTTAATTTTAGTCAGCTCGTTCATTAAATTAACTTTGTTGTGTAGTCTTCCAGCAGTGTCAATAATAACTACATCTGCATCTTGTTTAACAGCAGATTGTATGGTATCAAAGGCAACAGAGGCAGGATCTGAGCCCATTTTTTGTTTCACCATGGGTATTTTAACACGGTCTGCCCAAATTTGTAGTTGGTCTATTGCTGCTGCTCTAAAAGTATCGGCTGCACCAAGGAGTACTTTTTTTCCTTGTTTAGTAAACTGACTGGAGAGTTTACCAATTGTGGTTGTTTTTCCAACACCATTTACGCCAACAACCATAATTACATACGGTTTTTTATCGGTTGGTATAGAAAAATCTGTTTCATTACCTACATTAGTCATTGCCAGTAAAGCGGCAATTTCTTCTCTTAAAATTTTATTGAGTTCGTCTGTACCTAGATATTTATCTTTTGCAACTCTAGCCTCAATTCTTTCAATTATTTTAAGTGTGGTATCTACACCAACATCTGAGGTAACGAGTACTTCTTCCAAATTATCTAGTACTTCGTCATCTACTTTAGATTTACCAGCAACTGCTTTAGAAAGTTTGTTAAAGAAAGAGGATTTTGTTTTTTCTAATCCTTTATCTAAAGTTTCTTTCTTTTCTTTTGAAAATATTTTTTTGAATAAACTCATTTTGTAATTTGTTTTTAAACAGAAATAGCTACTATCAAAACGACAGTAGCTATTATAATGTTATAAAAAAGAAAATTTTATTTTTGGTTAAAAAATTCTTTAGTTTTTGCAGGATCCATAATTTTTTCAACAAAAATATACGCTCCAGTTTTAGGAGATTTAACCATTTTTATTGCTTTTGCTAATCTTTTTGATCCTGTTTGTAACGATGCTACTGATTTCTTTGCCATGTTATTTTCTATTTGATATCTTCACTAAGGTGAAAACTTCTAATTATTTAATTTCTTTATGAACAGTCATCTTTTTTAAGATTGGATTGTATTTTTTAATCTCCATTCTTCCAGGTGTGTTCTTTTTGTTTTTGGTTGTAATGTATCTTGATGTACCTGGTAATCCAGTTGCTTTATGCTCTGTACATTCTAAAATAACTTGTATTCTGTTACCTTTCTTTGCCATAATAATCTATCTTTTTAAAAATCCTTTGGCTCTAGCATCTTTAAGGACTGCTGAAATACCTAATTTATTAATGTTTTTTAATGCAGAAGCAGAAACTTTTAACGTTATCCATTTACCTTCTTCTGGAATGTAAAAACGTTTTTTCATTAAATTCGCATTGAATTTTCTTTTTGTTCTATTCAAGGCGTGAGAAACGTTGTTTCCTACCATTGCTTTCTTTCCTGTAAGTTCACAAACTCTAGACATTGTTTTCTTTGTTTAAAATCGAGGTGCAAAAGTAAGTATAGTTTATAAAACTCACAAACTATTTTATTATTTTTTTAATATTTTTTTTGGACACTTGATTTTAGTCTTCCGTCTTCCGTCTTCCGTCTTCCGTCTTCGGTCTTCAGTCTTCCGTCTTCCGTCTTCCATCTTTGTTTCTCCATTTTGTGGTGCTCATAAGGTGTCTTATATCTTTTTCAATGTATTTTATAGTTGGATAAAGCGAATCGTAATTTGGTTGTGTATCAAAATATACTGTACCAACAATAAAGTGTTTTATACTGTCTGTTAGTTGGAATTGTAATGATGAGGCTGCGTTGCCAACAACATTGTTAAGCTTTCCATATACATTCTCGTCTTTATTGTCATAAACATCAGAATAAATGGCATCTGCTTTTGGAGCGTGTTTTAAGGTGAGTTTATCTGCTTCTTTAAAAATTTCTTTTTGATTGTTATTAAATGTTCTGTAGGTAATATCTATGGTAGCTTTTAGTTTTGGGTATTTTATAAGCATCCAATTCTTAGCATTTACCATTACTTTAGCATCTTTATTTGTTTCAAATTCATAAGGAGCGGTAACGGATTTTTTATAGGTTGCTTTAGGGTAAGTTAAACGTAAAAAACTTTTAGGTTTAGGTAAGGCTTCGTCTTCATTACAAGAAAATAAACTCAATAAAATAATTATTGTAAAACTTGTTTTTAAAATGTTCATATTATGTTAAGGTTACTTTAATTTGTTTGATTCGTTTTTTTTCAAAGGTTTCAATAGTAAATGTAAGATGATTAAATTTTATTTTATCACCTTTTTTAGGGAATTGTTCATGAATTTCTAAAATAAATCCTGCAATGGTTTCAGACTCTCCTTTTTTATCTTCAAAATCTTCTTCATCAAGATTTAATATTTTACAAAAGTCTTTTACAGAAATTTTTGCATCAAAAATATAATTTTTATCGTCTATTTTTGAATAGGAAAAATCGTCTTCATCATATTCGTAATTTATATCTCCAACAATTTCTTCAATAACATCTTCAAGAGTTACTATACCTGATGTTCCTCCATACTCATCAACTACAATTGCCATGTGAATTTTTTTAGTTTTAAATTCTTTAAGTAAATCGTCTAGTTTTTTATTTTCTGGAACAAAGAAAGCTTCTCTTAGTAGTCCTTCCCATTTATAATCTTTTTTATCAATATACTTTAGAATATCTTTTGCATATAAAATTCCGATAATTTGGTCAATATTTTCATGATAAACAGGAATTCTTGAATGTCCGTTTTTGGTTATTTTTTTTACCACAGTTTGAAAATTTACTTCATCAGACAATGCAAAAACCTCTGTTCTTGGCTGCATAACTTGTATGGTTTCTGTATTTCCAAAATTAACAATGCCTTCTAATATTTTTTGCTCTTCATCTGTGGTGTCATTAGCGGTTAATTTTATGGCTTCGGTGAGAGTTTCAACACTAATATCGCTTTGCTTTTTTTGAAATTTTTTCTCAATAACATTGGTAATACTCATTAAAGGAGTACTTATAAATGCAAAAACGGTATTCAATACCTTTATTGGTTTTGCCATAAAAAGGGCAAATTTAAGTGCGTTACGACTTGCGTAAACTTTTGGTAAAACCTCACCAAAGAGTAATAATAGAAAGGTTACTAAAACAACTTCAATAAAAAACTTTAACGCTTTAGATCCTATCTGACTAAAAAAATAACTACTTACATAGGTAAATACTAAAATAAATAAAATATTTACAAAATTGTTGGCAATTAATATAGTTGCTAATAATTTTTTTGGTTTTTCAAGTTGTTGCGTAACGGTATCAATATTTTTGATTTTCTCTTCTTGCGCTTCCTCAATTTGATGTTTAGACAATGAAAAAAAAGCAATTTCGGCACCAGAAATAAGCGCAGAAGATACTAATAATAAAAGAAGGGAGATAATTTCAATGCTTATCTGCCAATCGAAGCTAAAAAGTAAGAATAAACTTATGGGTTCTGGATCCAATTTAAAAGGTGTTAGTTAGAATGGTAAATCATCATCTTCTATTTTGGTAGAAGGGGTATTTGTTGGCTCACTAGGTTTTGGAGTAGTAGTTGTTGAATTTGCACCTTTTTTGGTATTCAAAAATTGTAAATCAACTGCTTGAATTTCTGTCATATATCTTTTATTTCCGTCATCATCTTGCCATTGTCTTGTTTTAATTCGTCCTTCAACATAGACTAAATCTCCTTTACTTAAATATTTTTCACAGATTTCTGCTAACTTATTTCTTACCACAATATTGTGCCATTCTGTAGTGGTTACTTTTTCGCCAGTTGATTTGTTAGTGTAGTGTTCATTAGTAGCCATTGGGAAGCGTCCTAAGGAATTTCCACCTTCAAAATAGTGCATTTTTATTTCATCACCTAAGTGACCAATTAACATAACTTTGTTGAGTGTTCCTGCCATTTTTTTTAATTAATTATAGTCAAAAGTAATAAAAAAAATATTAAAAATTAAATTCTTGAATAAAATTATTAATAAGCGTAGGTACAGGATAGTTTTTTAATTGTTTTATAGTAACTGAATTTGTTAAAGTTTCATTCGTGTTGATAATCCAAAATTTGGTGTATAAGTGTTGGTGAGATAATTTGTGAATTTTCATTTTTTTATTGAATAAACTAATCTTAGCATCAGTTAATTTCTTTATTTTAGGATGTTGTAATAATTCGTTTAAGTGTATTTCTTTTTCGCTTTCTATGAGCGGAAATTCATATAAATTTTGCCAAATACCTTTATTTTTTCTTTGTTGAATGTTTATTTGTGTTGTATTTGATAAGATAACCAAATAATTAAAATACCTTTTTTTAATGTTGATTTTTTTCTTCTTTACAGGAAGTGTATCTACTTTATTATGTTGTAAAGCAAAGCAGCTGTCATTGAAAATACATTGGTTGCATTGTGTATTTTTTGGAGTGCAGATGGTTGCACCAAAATCCATTATTGCTTGATTATGCAATCCGAAATTGGTTTTTGGAAGCAATTTTTGTGCTAAGTTTTTAAATGTTTTGATGCCTTTAGCGTTATTTGTTGGAGCATTAATTCCGAAATATCTTGAAAGCACTCTATACACATTTCCATCAACCACAGCGCAAGGTTCGTCATAGCATATAGAAGCAATTGCCGATGCTGTATAATCGCCTATTCCTTTAAGTTTTAGGAGTTCTTTATAGGTATTAGGGAATTCACCATCCAATTTAGAAACGATATGTTTTGCAGTAAAATGTAAATTTCTAGCTCTTGAATAGTAGCCTAAGCCTTGCCAAAGTTTTAAGACAGACTCTTCATCAGCTTTAGCTAAATGTTGAATAGTTTTAAATTTTTTGGTAAAGGATATATAATAAGGTAAACCTTGCTCGGTTCTTGTTTGCTGTAAAATAATTTCTGAAAGCCAAATAAAATACGGGTTTTTGGTATTTCTCCAAGGAAAATCACGTTTATTGTGTTGATACCAATGCGTTAATTTAGTTGAAAAATCCATAAAATAGTTTAGAATGATTATAAATGAAAATTTATAAGTTTAAATTTTAGATAATTAGCTTTTAAATAAATTAAAAAGCATATATTTGCAAACTTAAAAATAAATTAATTATTAATAGAATAAATAGAATAAAATGACAAAAGCAGAAATCGTATCAAATATCGCTGAGAAATCTGGATTAGAAAAAGCAGACGTTTTAAGAGTAGTTGAAGATTTAATGACTGAGGTAAAAGATGCCTTAGAAAGTGGAACTAATGTTTATTTAAGAGGCTTTGGTAGTTTCATCGTAAAGAAACGTGCTGAAAAAACTGGAAGAAACATTACAAAAAATACAACTATTAAAATACCTGCACACAACATTCCAGCATTTAAACCTGCAAAAGTGTTTTTAGAAGGTGTTAAAAGTAAAGTTAAAGTAAAATAATTAACCTAAAAAACATTTCATTATGCCAAGTGGTAAAAAAAGAAAGCGTAGCAAAATTGCTACACACAAGCGTAAAAAAAGAAGCAGACAAAATCGTCACAAAAAGAAAAAATAAAATAGATGCGTGATTTATCACGCATCATTTTGTTTAAATTAGTTCTTTGAAATAGAAATTAGATATTTTTCTAAATTTCGTTTGTACCCAAGATTATTAACTTTCTTTATAGAATTTTATAAAGAAAATAAAACATTACAGAGTGAATATAGAATTAATTATTAGATCAAATTACTCTGATATAGATTTTGCTTTATTAAAAGATGGTAAATTAATAGAGCTACATAAAGATAAAAATGACAATAAATTTGCTGTTGGTGATGTGTTTTTAGCGAAAGTTAAAAAAACATTAAATGGTTTAAATGCCTCATTTGTTAATGTTGGAAGCGATAAAGATGCTTTTTTACATTATCATGATTTAGGACCTAAACTCTTATCAACACAAAAATATTTAAAACAAATCCAGTCTGGAAACAAAGATTATTTGTTAAAAGATTTTAAATTTGAACAAGAAATTGACAAGCATGGAAAAATTGAAAATGTAATTAAAGCTGGTCAAAAAATGCTTGTTCAAGTAGTTAAAGAACCTATTTCTACTAAAGGACCTCGATTAAGCGCAGAGCTTTCAATTGCAGGAAGATATTTGGTGTTGGTTCCATTTTCTGACAGAATTTCTGTTTCTCAAAAAATTAGCAGTAGAGCAGAAAAAGAACGTCTTAAAAGATTGGTAAAAAGCATTAAACCTAAAGGGTTTGGTGTAATATTGAGAACTGTTGCAGAAAATATTAAAGTGGCAGAATTAGACAGAGATTTACAACATTCATTAGACCGTTGGAAAGAACTCTCCAAAGCCGTTTCAAAACCAAATTTAGATGTTCCTGTTAAAGTACTTTCCGAAGTAACTAGAGCATCATCCATACTAAGAGATATTTTTAGTGATAAATTTACAAGAATTTTGTGTGATAACAAAGAACTTGTTACAGAGCTTAAAGAATATTTGTTAAGAATAGCGCCAGAAAAAGCGTCTATTGTAAAATATTATCATGCTGATTTACCTATTTTTGAAAAATTTGGAATTGAACGACAGATAAAAGCAGCCTTTGGACGGACAGTTTCCATGCAAAAAGGTGCTTACCTAGTGATTGAACACACAGAAGCCATGCACGTAATTGATGTAAATAGTGGAAACCGTTCAAGTAAAGGAAACTCTCAAGCAGATACTGCCTTAGAAGTGAATTTAATTGCTGCTAGTGAAATTGCAAGACAATTGCAATTACGTGATATGGGAGGAATTATTGTAGTAGATTTTATTGATATGCATACTGCTGAACACAGAAATAAACTCTTCGAACACATGAAAGAAGAGATGCAGTTCAATAGAACAAAACACAAAATTTTGCCTCCAACCAAATTCGGTTTAATTCAAATAACCAGACAACGTGTTCGTCAAGAAGTGGTGATAGACACCACAGAACCTAATCCTAATAAAAATGGTAGAGTAGAAGCACCAATTGCGTTGATTGATAAAATTGAACATGATTTGTTGCGTTTAATCAGTCATCCTAAATTTAATGGATTATTATTACACGTACATCCTTTTGTTGCAGCTTATTTGCAAAAAGGATTTCCATCAATCCAACATAAATGGTTCTTAAACCATAAAAAATGGATTAAAATATTACCTAGAGATGCTTATCAATATCTTCAATATCGTTTTTACGATAAAAAAGGTAAAGCGCTTAAATAATCTATATCAAGACAATAAAATCCTGTTATTTTAGAAATAGCAGGATTTTTTTTGTGCTTTTTTGGAATTAGCGTTGTGTTTTTATTGAAAAGAGAAATCAATTTTAAATTTCTTCTCGGAAAGAAAGTTAAAAATAAGTGATAAAACCTAAAAATGATAACCTATTCTTAAATGTAAATTCAAAGCAAGATGACCTTG
>CAZYKN010000049.1:0-9332 GCA_964648135.1 uncultured Flavobacteriaceae bacterium | reverse complement strand
TAAAACGGAAAAAGATAAATAATTTATAGCGTATTTTGATGTTGAATTGGTATTACATTCAACTTAGCGTCTTTGCGCCTTTGCGAGAGTTTTATTTTTTATTTTGTATGCTTTGAGAGAAATTAATGGCTGAATAGATACGTTCAATAATTATTTTTGTTTAAAACTTGTTTATTCTTTTTAATTAAAAGAGAAAATTTACCATATTAAAAATGTAAATTTGTTACTTAATTTAGAAGATTAAAAAATGAGCAAAGCAACCAATCAAGAGATTGTTAAAAAAGTTTTCACAAATTTTTTAGAGAGTAATAAGCATAGAAAAACACCAGAAAGATATGCTATTTTACATGAAATATATGATCATGAAAATCATTTTAATATAGAATCATTGTATGCTTATATGACAGAAAAAAATTATAGAGTGAGTAAAGCAACACTTTATAATACTATTGAATTATTATTAGAATGTGGTTTGGTAAGAAAACATCAATTTGGTAAAAACCAAGCACAGTTTGAAAAATCGTATTTTGATAAACAACACGATCATGTAATTTTGACTGATACAGGCGAAGTTTTTGAATTCTGTGATCCAAGAATTGAAACCATAAAAAAAACAATTGAAGAAGTTTTTGATATTACCATTGAAAACCATTCGCTATACTTTTACGGAAGAAAAAAAATAAAATAACAAACTAAATTATAATTATTATCATGGTAGATTTATTACTAGGGTTACAATGGGGAGACGAAGGAAAAGGTAAAATTGTAGATGTCCTTACCAAAGAATACGATATTATTGCTCGTTTTCAAGGTGGTCCAAATGCAGGGCATACTTTAATTTTTGATGGAAATAAACACGTTTTACATACCATTCCATCTGGTATTTTTCACCCTAAAGCGGTAAATATTGTTGGTAATGGAGTAGTGATAGATCCTGTTATTTTTAAAAAGGAATTAGATAACCTAGCAGATTATAAAATCGATTTTAAATCAAAATTATTAATTTCAAGAAAGGCACATGTCATTCTGCCAACGCACAGATTACTAGATGCAGCTTCAGAAACAGCCAAAGGAAAAGCAAAAATAGGTTCTACTTTAAAAGGTATTGGACCAACATATATGGATAAAACAGGTAGAAACGGTTTTAGAATAGGTGATTTTGAATTGGATAATTGGAAAGAAAAATACCAAGCATTAACCAAAAAACACCTTAAAATGTTAGCTTTTTTTGATGTGGATATTCAATACGATTTAAAAGAATTAGAAGCTGAGTTTTTTAAAGGAGTGGAGCGTTTAAAACAATTAAGTTTTATTGATAGTGAAGAGTATTTGCAACAAGCTATGCGAGACGGAAAAACAATTCTTGCCGAAGGTGCGCAAGGCTCTTTATTAGATGTAGATTTTGGAACGTATCCGTTTGTTACTTCATCTAATACTACTGCAGCTGGTGCGTGTACTGGCTTAGGAGTTGCTCCTAATAAAATTGGTAAGGTAGTGGGAATTTTTAAAGCCTATGTTACCAGAGTAGGTTCTGGTCCTTTTCCAACGGAATTGTTTGATAAATACGGTGAAGACATGGCTAGAATTGGTCATGAGTTTGGAGCAACCACAGGAAGACCTAGACGTTGTGGTTGGCTAGATTTAGTTGCCTTAAAATATGCTGTGGAAATTAATGGTGTAACCGAATTGTCTATGATGAAAGCAGATGTACTCTCAGGTTTTGATGCTTTGCAAGTAGCGACAAGTTATAATTATAAAGGAAAACAAATTTCGCATCTACCTTATAATATTGAACCAGAAAATGTTTCGGTAAATTATAACGAAGTGAAAGGCTGGAAAGAAGATATAACTAAGGCAACTACATTAAAAGAAATACCTCAAAATTTAAAAGATTATATAAAAATGATTGAAGATTTTGTTCATGTGCCTGTTGCTATTATTTCAGTAGGACCAGATAGAAAGCAAACCATTATTTTATAACTATTTTTGATGTCTATTACTCAAAATTTACAACAAATTAAAAAAACCATTCCTAATGGAGTTACTTTGGTTGCAGTCTCTAAAACAAAACCTACAAGTGCTATTTTAGAAGCTTATCAAGCAGGTCAGCGAATTTTTGGAGAAAATAAAATCCAAGAGATGACCCAAAAGCACGAGGAATTACCCAAAGATATTCAATGGCAGATGATTGGTCATTTACAGCGCAATAAAATTAAATACATGGCACATTATGTGGATTTAATTCACGGTGTGGATAGTTTAAAAACCTTAAAAGAAGTCAATAAACAAGCTAAAAAACACAACAGAACAATCAATTGTTTATTACAAGCAAAAATTGCCCAAGAAGAAACAAAATTCGGCTTGTCTTTTAATGAAATTGACCAGATTTTATCTTCTAATGAATTAAAGGAATTAGAAAATATCAACATAAAAGGGCTTATGGGAATGGCAAGTTTTACTTCGGAAGAACAGCAAGTAAAAGAGGAGTTTTTATCGTTAGATACTTTTTTCAAAACCTTAAAAGAGAAGAAATTTTCACAAAATAATATCAGCATAGAAATCTTATCTATGGGAATGAGTGGTGATTATCAATTAGCAATAAACTGTGGTAGTACTATGGTACGTATTGGCTCTTCTATTTTTGGTAGTAGGGTTTATTTGTAAAAAAAACTTGCTTTAATTAAGTTTTTGTTAAGGTTATTTGATAATTGTTAAACAAAAGGATGATTTTGCTCTTAAAAAAAGAAAAAATTTGGTGTTTTTACCAATTTTTGGTACTTTTACATAAAAATAGAAAAATGAGTAAAAACACATCTATATCGTTAGGAGATTATTTTGATCAATTTATAAGTAATCAGGTTTCTGTTGGAAGATATAAAAATGTTAGTGAAGTTGTAAGGGCAGGTTTGCGTCTTTTAGAAAATGAAGAAAGCAAGATTGTTGCTTTAAGGAATGCTATTCAAGAAGGAATGGACAGTCCACGAGTAGAGAATTTTGATTTTGATAAGAATTTAAAAAGGCTAAAATCTGAAAAAAGAAAAAATGGCTAAAGTTATATTAAGACAAGAAGCCATAGATGATTTAAATAGCATTTGGAATTATACTTTTGAAGAATGGTCAGAAAATCAAGCAGACTTATATTATGGAACAATTAAGGTTGCTTGTAAAGAAATTGGTGAAAATCGAATTGTTGGAAAGATATATTCAGAAATAAGTAGGAATTTATTCGGTTTGAAATCAGGTAAACACATCATATTTTATCATATAATTTCTAAAGATGAAATAGAAGTTATAAGAATATTACACGAAAGAATGGATTTAAAGAATAGACTGGCAGAATAAAAAAGCTACACAACTCTATTAAATAAACAATAAGGGACTTAGCACTTAACTCAAAATTTCGTACTTTAGAAAGTTAAGTGTTTAACCCAAAATTTCGGTATTTAAAATCCGCAACTACAGTAGTACAAACCGTTGTGCGTAAGCAATCCAAAATTATTGTTCATAAAAAAAACTTGTTCACGTCACGTGAATTACGTACATTTGTGAACAAATGGAAAAAGATATAATAAATACCACAATTGAAAACTTGCACAGAGTAGCAGGCATACAAGCACAATGGGTACAAAAAGGTTTACTTGATGGAGAAATCAATTTACAAATAAATGGTATTGATTTGAACTTATTAGTAGAAGTGAAAAAAGAATTACGAGAATATCAATTAGCCCAAATTGAAGAATTACACAAAAAATATGATAATCTAGTCATTATTGCCGAACACATTTTCCCTAAATTAAAAGCACATTTAAAAAAAATAGGAATAGCATACATTGAAACAAATGGGAATTTATTTATACAAAATGAAAAAATATTTTGCTTCATTGATACTCAGAAAAAGCGTTTTAACAAAAAAAATGAGGCAAATCGAGCTTTTACAAAAACAGGCTTAAAAGTATTATTTCATTTTTTACAAAAAAAAGAATTAGTAAATAAAACACAACGAGAAATTGCTCAAATTACTGGTGTAGCTTTAGGAAATATTCCGCAAATAATTAATGGACTTAAAAAAATGGGATATTTAATACCATTAAATAAGAAAAAAAATATTTGGGAAAATAGAAAAGAATTATTAGAAATGTGGGTAAATCAATATGCTATTGAATTGAAACCAAAATTATTTAAAAATAAATACCATCTTAGAGAAGATTGGCAGAATATAAATTTAAATACTGAAATGACAGTTTGGGGAGGAGAACCTGCTGCAGATATACTCACCAATTATTTAAGACCTGAAAAACTCACATTATATACAAAAGAAAATAATGTTAATCTTATGAAGAATTATAGGTTAATCCCTGATGAAAATGGAAAGTTAGAAGTTTTGGAGATGTTTTGGAATAATATAGAACTTAACAAAACCGCTCCTCCATTATTAATTTATGCCGATTTAATGATAGAAGGAGGTAAAAGAAATATAGAAACTGCGCAAAAAATATATAATGAATTCATCCAACCAAACATATAAAGAATTATCAATTCCGTATTTTAAAGAGGTATTTGATATTATTGATGAAATAATGATTAAACATAAAATACCATATTATTTAATTGGAGCTAGTGCAATAGCCCTTGAATTACTCAAAGGTGGTATTAAACCAAGTAGAGGTACAAAAGATATTGATTTTGCAATTATGATTTCTTCCTTAAACGAATTTGAAGAGTTAAGTAATTCACTTGTTGAGAAAGGTTTTAATAAAGTAAAAGCACCTTGGACATTCTATTCTGATAATTATAATATTGCTATAGATATGCTACCTTTTGGAGAAATAGAAGAACACGACACAATACAGTTTAATGAAAGGTATTCTGATTTACACGTATTGGGTTTTAAAGAAGTTCTAGAAAATCCTGAAAAAGTTCAAATAGAGGAGAAAATTGTAAACATACCGCCTCTTCCAGGAATGATAATCTTAAAATTAGTAGCTTGGAGTGACAGACCTGAAGAAAGAGAAAATGACTTAAAGGACATTCTTTTAATAATCGAAAATTATTTTACCTTTAATTATGATGAAATAATTGAATTTCATAATGATACTTTTCCTGAAGAAGAATTTGACCAATTAATAATAGCTGCTGAAGTATTAGGTAGGAAATCAAAGATCTATCTTAACAAATCCGAAGCGCTATCATATCGCATATTCTCAATTTTGAAAAAGAATTTAACAATTGAAAGTGAATCTAAAATAGCAAAAGAGTGGGCTGTAATAAAAAGTTGTAACATTGAGTATTCAATGAGGATATTAAACGCATTTCAAAAAGGAATAATGAATTGATGTAATGTAAGCCTGCGTATAATAAAGACTATACGTAATTTGGGGAATAATATTATTATATTGAAGTTTATAGCACTAGACAAAATTATCAGTTAATTTGTAATCAGGAAGTTATAGGGTTAAAAAAGAATAACTGTACAGATATCATTAAAAACAAATAGAACTTACTTCATCAATAATCACCCAAAGTCTCCTCATTTTGAGCCAAAGCACTTGCCAATTGTTCATCAGATGGTGGTTTTCCGTGCCAAGCGTTAGAACCCATCATAAAATCTACACCATTTCCCATTTCGGTATGGAGTAAAATACATACAGGTTTACCAAAACCAGCAATTTTTTTAGCTTCGTTTAGTCCTTTTATGATACTTGCCACATCATTCCCTTTTTTAACATCAACCACTAGCCAATCAAAAGCTTCAAATTTTGCTTTTAGATTTCCTAGTGTTAATACTTCATCAGTAGAACCATCAATTTGCGCATTATTATAATCAACAGTAGCGATTAAATTATCTACTTTATTAGCACTTGCATACATAATTGCTTCCCAATTTTGTCCTTCTTGCAATTCGCCATCGCCATGTAAAGTATAAACAAAATGCTCGTCTTTATTCATTTTTTTAGCCAAAGCAGCACCAATGGCAACTGATAATCCTTGACCTAAAGAACCTGCAGACATTCTAATTCCAGGTAAACCATCATGTGTAGTTGGATGACCTTGTAAACGAGTACCTAACTTTCTAAACGTAGCCAATTCTTTTACAGGAAAAAATCCACTTCTAGCCAAAACACTATACCAAACAGGCGAAATATGACCATTAGATAAGAAAAATAAATCTTCATCTTTACCTTCCATGTTAAAATCGGTAGAGTAATTCATGATTTCTTGATATAAAACCGTTAAAAATTCAGTACAACCCAAAGAACCTCCAGGATGACCAGATTGAACAGCATGAACCATTCTAACGATATCACGTCTTACTTGAGTTGCAAATTTTTCTAATTGTAAAGTAACTGGCATAATGATTATATTTAGGTTACAAAGTTACAAAACCAAGAGTGAGTAAGAAACAAAAATGAAATATTTTTAGTTGAATTATTAACAATGGTTGTCATCCTATTTTAATGTTAATTTGTTCGCAAGGAATTTCTGTGTTTTTGAGAGACTTCTTTATTTTGTAATCTTATAGCATTTCTTCTAGAGTAAAATAAAAATGATAGAACAATCCGTTTCTACTAATTTTTAAATGAATATTCTTACCTGCTTTATCAGAAAATTTTTGGATAATTTGTTGAAGGGTAAAATTATAAGCAGCAACACCGTTTATACTACTTATAAGATCATCTTTTTGTAAACCAATTTTATCTGCCACAGAATTGGCTTTTATAAATGAAATCTGATACGCATTTTTAAAAGAATAACTAAAAGTTGAAATAATTTCTTTAGTATCGTAACTATTTTTTTTAAATAGAATTTTAGATTTTTCTTCTTTAACTAACACTTTTCCGTAATGGATAATTTCAATACCTGTTTTATTATAAGAAAAGGGATTTTTATAATATTTTCTATTCTTTTTTAAGGTGATTTTTTTATTTGGATAATCATAAATAAGGTGAAAACGTTTAAGAAGTTCAGAACCAATTAATCCATTTCTCATAAAGTGAATGTTATTTCCAATTGCAGAGGAGGAATCGGGATGAGAAACCACCAAATCATTAAATTTAAAGGAGTGAATGTTAAACGATTTTAATTTACTTCTTTTACCAAAAATATCACCTCCAAGCCCTTTTCCTAGTAAGTCATCAAAATTTTTAGGCGGAATGTTATAGCCTTCAAGACTTTTATCAAAAAGCCAAAGAGAATCACCACTACCAGAATCAATGAGTAATTTTACAGGAAGCGATTTTCCATTTGTAGTATTAATTTGTCCATTAATATAAGGTTTTTGATAGTGAAATTTAAGAGGTAAAGAAGTGCATTTTCTACATTTTTTATAGCGATAGGTTTTAGGATTATTAAAACTAATTTTCTTTTTGGAATAATTTACTTCAACAATAAAATCTTTAAACAATTCACTTCCAATAATTCCGTTAACATCAGTACCCATTCTAGCGGAAAAATCAAATCTTTTATCTAATATAATTAAGACTTTAAAATCTGGACAAACCACATTACCAATGCGTAATAAATTATTTTTAGATTCTAAAGCTTTAAACTCATCGTCTTCTCCAAGGCCTCTAATAAGCACTTTTTTGACGTGTTTTAAATCTAAAGAATCGGACACGGAAACATTAAAAAGTATGGATTGTTTAACACCTGTATCTACTAAAAAGGTCAACTCTTTTCCGTTTATAGTAAGTGGTAATAGTATGAGATTGTTAATTAATTGAAACCGTACAGTTTCTTTTTTTAAATGATTTGTTAGGCTAAAGGTGTTTTGTGCCTTACTAAAAAGACTAAAGCTAAAAATTAAGATAATAAGAGAATACTTTTTTAAAAGCATAGATTATAGTTGTATAAGTATAAAGGTATGTAAAAATAGATAAAGCTCCGCTTTTTTAACATTTTTTAACAAGAATAAAAAGAATGAAAACAATATGGTATTAATAATAATTTTCGGAAATTTGTGGTACTTTAAATTTAAGAAATCATGCCAAAGATATCCAATAAAGGTATTAAAATGCCACAATCACCAATAAGAAAACTCGTTCCTTTTGCAGAAGATGCTAAAAAAAGAGGAACAAAAGTATATCATCTAAATATTGGTCAGCCAGATATTGAAACGCCACAAGTAGCTCTAGATGCTGTTAAAAATGCAGCTATTCATGTGTTGTCTTATGCTCGTTCTGAAGGTTCAGAAGTTTATAGAAATAAATTAGTAAACTACTATAAACAACATCAAATTGAAGTTACTCCAAATGATATTGTAGTTACAACTGGAGGTTCTGAAGCTTTGTTATTTACCATTGGAGCTATTACAGATTATGGAGATGAAATTATTATTCCAGAGCCATTTTATGCTAATTATAACGGATTTGCAACGGCAAACGGAGTAAAAGTAAAACCTATTATTTCTTCTATTGATGATGGTTTTGCTTTGCCAAATATTACCGAATTTGAAAAAGCAATTACAGATAAAACCAAGGCAATTATTATTTGTAATCCAGGAAATCCAACAGGATATTTATATACTAAAGAAGAAATCCAAAAATTAAAAGAGATTGTTTTAAAACACGATATTTTCTTAATTGCCGATGAGGTTTATCGTGAATTTGTTTATGATGGAGCAGTACATTATTCAGTAATGCAAGAAGAGGATTTAGCACAACATGCTATTTTAGTTGATTCCGTTTCTAAACGATACAGTATGTGTGGTGCTAGAATTGGTTGCGTAGTTTCTAAAAATAAAGCACTTATAAGTACGGTTATTAAATATGCTCAAGCACGTTTAAGTCCGCCAACTTATGCGCTCATAGCAAGTGAAGCTGCTTTAGAAACACCTCAAAGTTATTTTACCAATGTTTTAGATGAATATACAGATAGACGAAATATTTTAATTGAATCACTTCAACAAATAGAAGGTGTAAAAGTGTCTAAACCTAAAGGTGCATTTTATTGTATAGCAGAATTGCCTATAAAAGATTCTGATCATTTTGCTCAATGGATTTTAGAAAAATTTAATGATCATAAGGAAACAGTAATGGTTGCACCAGCAAGTGGCTTCTATTCAACAGAAGGTTCAGGAAAAAATCAAGTACGTATTGCGTATGTTTTAAAAAAAGAGGATTTAGTGCGTTCTGTTGAAATATTAAAAGCCGCTTTGGTAGTTTATAAGCAACAGTTTTCATAAAAATTTATCCTTAAATTAATTTTAACGGATAAATGTCTTTCTGACAGAGCGACCATAGGAGCGACGAAGAAACTCAAATTTGATATTAATAAATTTATGTAAATCTGCGATATCTACAAGAAAACAAACCACAATAGGCACATAGAAAACA
>CAZYKN010000048.1:0-9335 GCA_964648135.1 uncultured Flavobacteriaceae bacterium | reverse complement strand
TTTTGTAAAGACATATTTGCTTTTTCTAAAGAAGAAAAACTACCAAAGGCAACTTGAGTTAAATTCCATTTATTTTTACCAACGATAGAAGCTTTATAGCCTTTCTTAATTAACTGAGCCACTTTATTTTGAGCATTTTGTTCATTTCTAAAAGCACCAGCAATAATAAAATATTTTATTTTTGGTTCAACAGTATGTACCGTGATTGTTGGTAAAGGTGAATCAATAACAAAGGTTGCAGTTTGAATTTTATTTTCGTTAATTTTTTGCTGATTTTGTAAAGCAATTACTTGTTGTTTTGACTTGTTTTCATCATACATTTTTTTACCTAATAAACCAATCACTGCACCACTAAGTAAAAATATAGCAGCATATTTTAAAAAGTAAGAAGATTTTTTACGTTTTTCTTGGTTTATGTAAATAGGTGTTTTTTCTTCTAATTCTTCAACTTGTTTTTTATACGTTGATGGGTTATCTTGAAGCGTGATTGTTTCTTGCCTAGAAATAACATTAGAATTAAAAGTGCTCAAACCAAAAGCATCAGTTAAATAATTAGTTTGTGTATTTGGCTCAAAATGAATGGTGTCATCTACTAAATAAAAAGTACCAATACCTTTTAAAACAAGTTCATTATCTAATAATTTTTCTACCCATTCTTCTACTTCAAACTGAATAAAATTTAAAGCAGTTTCATAAGGCATTTTATCTGTTTGCGCAATATGGTTTGCCAATAAACCATCATTATTTTGGATTAAACTATTAAAGGTAATCTGTTTGTATGGTGGTTCAAATTTTTGATTATTTACTTGAGCAGACTTTGAATTTGCAATAAAAGCACCAAAATTAGGTACAATTACACAATCATATCTATATAATAAATCTTGTATGTATTTTTCTAGCGTCATGAATAAACAAAAGTAATAAAATTATTCTTTACTATTTAGATTATTTTATTTTTTTTGGCGAATTAAAATAATATCTGTTGGAATAGTGAATTTTGAAGGTGTTATTTTACGTTTTTTATCTAATGAATGAAGGTTTTTAACTTTCCATTTTGCGGTATTTAAATCAAGTAAGGTAAACCAAAATTCGCCTTCTTTAATTCCATGTATTCCATCATCTATTAAAGTGTTGTCTTCTACAATGCCTGTAAAAAATTTCCCATCTTTTGAGTTTCCAGTTATGGCATTTCCATATTTTATATCAAAAAAATCATCAATTATTTTATCAGATTTATAAATAATTCTTTCATTACCATTTTTTGTTTCAGTTAACCAATAATTACCTTTAAGTAAATCAAAACTTTCGTAAATTTCTATATTAAACTTGATGGTATCATTTTTCCAATACCAAATCCCAATAAAAGGTTTTGTTTTTGAATTGTCTTGTTTAAAACTAAACAGTATAAATACAATTAATAAAAGAGGTGCAATTTTTTTTATCATTTATAAAAATTATAGGTGGAGTTCTCAAAAATAGGAATTATAATCGGTTTTTTATTGGAATATGCACAATTTTTTTAGTTTCAAAAAAATCTTCTTTAAAAAACTCAGTGATATCATACAATTTTGCTTTAGGAAAATGGGTTAATTCTTCCGTTAAATCTCCTCCTTTTAAGTACAAAATTCCGTTTCTAAGTTCGTTTTTGTGTTTTGGAGCAATTTTCTTTCGTATCCATTTATAAAAATCATCCATTTTTGTAACGGCTCTACTAACTACAAAATCAAATTCACCTTTTACTTTTTCTGCTCTACCGTGAATTGCAGTAAGATTTTCTAGCTGAATAGCTTCGCTAATTTCATTTACAACTTTAATTTTTTTACCAATAGAATCAACCAAAACAAATTTAACTTTTGGAAATAAAATAGCTAAGGGAATTCCTGGAAAACCTCCACCAGTTCCCACATCTAAAACACGACTTTTATCTTTAAAATGAATTATTTTTGCAATGGCTAAAGAATGTAAAACATGGCGCAAATAAAGTTCATCAATATCTTTACGAGAAATTACATTAATTTGAGCATTCCATGTTTTATACAACTGCTCTAATTGAGTAAATTGTTGTATTTGTTGCTCTGTGAGATTAGGAAAGTAAGAAGTAATTTTATCCATATACAAAGCAAAAATAACTAAAAAATTAATACACACGTAACTATTCACCCTCTTTTTCTCGCAAAGACGCAAAGGCGCAAAGACCACCAAGTTATTAATAAAAAAATAGAATAATTAGTTATACCAATTCAACATCAAAATTACATTCAACTTTGCGTCTTTACGTCTTTGCGAGAATTTTATTTTGTAACCTTTGAGATAAATTAATGGCTGAATAGATATATACACCAGAAATACTAAAATGAAATAGAAAATACCTTGAATTAAAAAAGCTATAAAATATGAAACTAGGTTACATTTTTGAGTAAAATTTCTTAAAAATGATATTTGTTAGTTCCATATAATAAAAATTCTCTATTTTCGTTATCTTATAACAGATTATATATAAAAATGAAAGAAACAACTATACGCTTTTCAAACATTGATAAAGCAAAATTTTTTAGAACTTTAAATAAAAAAGTAAACAATTATTTTAAAGAAAATAACATAAAAAAAACAGGAAATACTAGATTGTACATTAAAGCAATTGTAATGTTTTCTTTGTTTATTGCACCATTAATCATTCTTTTTACCGTAAAAGATTTGTCTGGATGGTCACAAGCATTGTTAATGGTTGTTGTTGGAATTGGAATGGCAGGAGTTGGTATGAACGTAATGCACGATGCTAATCACGAAGTTTTTTCAAGTAAAAAATGGGTAAACAAATTAATGGGAGCGTCTATTTACATCCTTGCGGGAAATGATTATAACTGGAAAGTACAACACAATGTTTTACACCATACTTATACCAATATTGTAGGTTATGATGAAGATATTGATGCTGGAAGAATTATTCGCTTTTCTAAAAACTCTAAATGGTATAGTTTTCATAGATTTCAAAAATATTATTCCTTTTTCCTTTACGGATTATTAACGGTAAATTGGGCTATTACAACCGATTTTAAGCAAACTTATAATTATTTAAAACGTAAATTGTCCTACGGAAAAATGCCAAAACCTGCTACACAATGGACGAAATTAATTATTGGAAAAATTGTGTATTACTCTCTTTGGGTTGTTTTACCTTTATATTTAGGTTATACTTGGTGGCAAGTACTTATAGGATTTATGATTATGCACTATACTGCAGGTATTATTTTAAGTGTAGTATTTCAATTGGCTCATGTAATGCCAAATACCGATATGCCATTACCTGATGAAAATGGGAATATTGAAAATACTTGGGCAATTCATCAATTACACACAACCTCTAATTTTGCTCCAAAAAATAAGTTTGTTGAGTTTTACACTGGTGGATTAAACCATCAAGTAGAACATCATTTATTTACACAAATTAGTCATATTCACTATAAAAAAATAGCTGAATTTGTTAAAGAAACGGCAAAAGAATTCAAGTTGCCTTATCATGAATACGATACCATGATTGGAGCAGTAAAAGAACATTATAGACAGTTAAAAGAGTTGGGTAAAAAACCAAAATTAGCAACAACTTAAATATTTCAATAACCCATTAGAATTTCTAATGGGTTTTTTGTGTATTTTCGCTTTGTGAAAAAAAGTGTATTACAACAGATTAATAATCCGTCTGATTTAAAGAAAATCCCTCAAAAAGAGTTGCCTTTTCTTGCAAAAGAATTAAGAGATTTTATTATTGATATTGTTGCTACTAAAGAAGGTCATTTAGGTGCAAGTTTAGGAGTGGTAGAGCTTACTATTGCACTTCATTATGTGTTTGATACACCAAATGATGTGTTGGTTTGGGATGTTGGTCATCAAGCCTACGGTCATAAAATTTTGACAGGTAGAAAAGAAATTTTTAATACCAACAGACAATTAAACGGAATTTCTGGTTTTCCAAAAATTACTGAAAGTAAATATGATGCTTTTGGAACAGGACATTCATCAACTTCAATTTCTGCTGTTTTAGGAATGGCTATTGCTTCTCAGTTAAAAGGAGATTTTAGCAAACAACATATTGCCGTGATTGGTGATGCAAGTATTGCAAGTGGAATGGCATTTGAAGCCCTAAATCAAGCAGGAACTTTAGAGGTAAATATGTTGATTATTTTAAATGATAACAGCATGGGAATTGATCCTAATGTTGGTGCATTAAACGAACATTTTAATAACTTAAAATCAGATAAAATAACCGCTATTTTTGAATTATTAGGAATGGATTATTACGGTGTAGTTGATGGTCATAATTTAGAGGAATTAATAAAGGAATTTAATAGGTTAAAGACGATTAAAGGTGTAAAAGTACTTCATGTTAAAACAATTAAAGGAAAGGGTTTAGCTAAAGCGGAAGAACATCAGATTACTTATCATGCACCAGGTAAATTTGATAAAATTTCTGGAGAATTAATTAAATCAGACACTAAATTACCGCTAAAATGTCAAGATGTTTTTGGTTATACTTTATTGGAATTAGCAAAACAGAATGATAGAATTATTGCTATTACACCAGCAATGCCAACAGGAAGTTCTTTAAATTATATGATGGAAGAATTCCCTAATCGTACTTTTAATGTAGGCATTGCAGAACAACATGCTGTAACATTAGCAGCAGGAATGGCAACACAAGGATTTATACCGTTTTGCACGATATATTCAACTTTTTTACAACGTGCCTACGATCAAATAATACACGATGTAGCTTTGCAAAAACTACCCGTAATTTTTTGTATTGATAGAGCAGGAATTGTAGGTGAAGACGGTGCAACACATCACGGTGTTTTTGATATTGCTTTTTTGCGTATAATTCCTAATCTAATTATTGCAGCACCTATAAATGCAAAGGAATTTCAAGATGTATTATTTACAGCTCAAAAAGGATTAGATTTACCTATTGCTATTCGTTATCCTAGAGGAAGAATGATGGCTGCTCAAAAAGTGGATTTTAATATTCTTCATTTTAATGAATTAAACATAGGACAAGCCAAACAGGTAAGTTTTGGAAAAGAAATTGCTATTTTAACTATTGGAACTATTGGAAGCACTATCATTGAACTGTGTAAAGATGCTTTTTATTCAGAAAAAATAGCGCATATAAATATGGTTTTTGTAAAACCGTTAGATGAAGTACTTTTACATAAAATTTGTCAGAATTATAAAAAAATCATAACCATTGAAGATGGTGTTTTAGCAGGAGGTTTTGGAAGCGCAATTTTAGAATTTATTCAAGAACATAACTATAAAAACATTCAAATAAAACGTTTAGGAGTTCCAGATAATTTTATAGAACATGGTAAAGTATCTGAATTGCATGCACAAGTTGGCATTGATTTTAAAACAATTAAAAAAGAGATTGATTTTTGGATTTAGGTGATAATGATATTGTTTAGTTAACCACAAGGAACACTAAGAACATAAAGCTGTGCGAAAATTTTATACCAATTACTTTTAATTTGGTATTGCTAACAACTTTGTACTTTATACCTTTTCTATAAAAAAGAGATAATTTTTATTCTTCAGAATCTTTAATTCCTGGTAATAAATCTTGCAACTGACCTGCTTTATGAATTAAAATAGGAATATGTTGAGAACAAATATAATGCTCATTCCCTTTAAACTCAAAAGTAATGATTGGCATTTCTTGAGAAGTTGCTTTGCAAACAATACATTGTTTTTCTTTTTGAATTCCCATAATTAAACTAGTCTTTTTTAATGATTAATCGATCGCCTATAATAATGGTGTTATTTTTTAAATTATTCCACTCTTTTAATTGTTCTATACTAACATGATATTTTTCTGCAATAGAGAATAAAGTATCTTCTTTTTCAATAAGGTGTGTATTTGAATTAATGAGATTATTAAGAGAACTATCATCTACTTTAATTTCTACACGTCTATTTAATTGTCTTCCGTCATAAGATGTGTTTGTGTATTTTGGTCTAGAAAACCCATAACCAATCGCCTTTAAATTAGAAGGTTCAACGTCTAGGAAGATGAGGTATTTTCTAACTGCATTTGCTCTTTCTTGGGATAATTTAACGTTATAATCTTTTTTTCCACCACTATCTGTGTGTCCTTCAATTACAAATTTTAAACCAGGATTTTTCTTCATAATTTCAGCAACTTGTTCTAATTCTCTTTTTGAAGATTCTCGTAAATAGAATTTACCAGATTCAAAGTAAATATTTTTTGCTAAGCGCAATAATTCGGTATTATCTTTTTCAGACATAGGGTTTGGGCAACCTTTATTTTCAGGATTACCTGGTATATTTGGGCATAAATCATTAATATCATAAATACCATCTTTATCAGTATCTACAGGACAACCTTCTAAATCTTCTAAACCTTTTAAATTTGGACATTTATCAAAGAAATCAATAATTCCATCTTTATCTGTGTCTATTGCAACACCTACAAAATCAACTTTTGCTCCTTTTGGTGAATTTTTTTCTTTATCTAAATAATCTGGTACACCATCTTCATCAGTGTCTTTTTTCTTATCTATCGGACAGCCATTGTTGTCTTTAATACCAGCAGTTAATCGGCATTTATCATAAAAATCAATAATTCCATCTTTATCAGAATCTACTGCTCTTCCGTTAAAATAAACTTTTGCACCTAAAGGCGTATTCTCTTCTACATCAAATCGATCCATAACACCATCACCATCAGAATCAGTGTCTTTTTTTTCTTTGATTTTTAGGGCTTTATCATCCCAAACAATATTTTTATGCTCTTTTTTATACAATTTAACAACTATACCTAATTGTGTAGTAAAAAAAGCTTCGATGACTTGTTTTTTTGTGATTGCAGCGTCTAAATCATCTTTTTGATTAAAGTTAAAATTTTGTCGTAATTCTAAATCAATTCTATTATTAAGAAAATAACGAGCACCAATTCCTCCAGTAAAATAAATAGATTTTTTATTTAAGGTGTTTGTATCTGTATAAGAAAATTCAACTCCATTCAAATCAGAATATGCAAAAAGCTCTGAATGATAAGAATGGTAACCTACACCTAAGTAAGTAGCAAAATTAAATTTTCTATCTTTTTTGGCATAGGGATTTTTCCCAAATCCGTTTAAATTTATAATCAGATTAAGTTCTCCTCCAAAAGAGTCTCCTTCAAAATATAAATTTCCATTATTATAATTGGTGTTTTCAATAGGATAACCAGAAGACAATTCTTGAGAATATCCTGTATAAGAAAGTGATTGTCCTTTTACTTCAATTCCTATTTTTGAAGAAAACATTTTATCTATATACACATAAAATCCACCATTAAAAAAATGTTTATCTAAATTGTTTATTGAAGTTAAATCTCCATGTATTAAAGTGTTAGATAATCCAGCTCCAACACTCCAAGTATCTAATCCGTTTTTTTCTTGTGCGGAAAGTTGCAATAAAATAAAAGTAAAAATTATCGAGAAGGTAAGTTTGTAGTTTTTCATTACTTAAAAGGTTTAAGGGATTACAAAAATACAAAAAATTAATGATTTTTTATCTTTTTTAAGATACTATTGTAATCTTCTTTATTTTTTACAAAATCCATTTCAGAAACATCAATAATTAACGTGTTTAGTTGTTGTTGTGATTTTATAAAATTAAAATAGCCTTTATGGATTTTGTCTAAATAACCTGGTTTAATATTTTGCTCATAAGCTCTTCCTCTTTTTTTAATATTTTCGAGCAATCTATCGGTGTTTTGATATAAATAAATATACAAATCAGGTTTGGTAATTTCTTTGTACATTACATCAAACATACGTTTATATAGGCTATATTCATCTTCCTGTAAAGTAATTTGAGAAAAAATAAGCGATTTAAAAATATAATAATCAGATACAATTAAATTTTTAAACAAATCAAATTGTGCTAAATCATCTGATAATTGCTGATACCGATCTGCTAAAAAACTCATTTCAAGCGGAAAAGCATAGCGATCTTTATCTTCGTAAAATTTTGGTAAAAATGGATTATCAGCAAAGCGTTCTAAAACCAAACGAGCGTTAAATTCATCGCCAATCATGTTGGCTAAAGTGGTTTTTCCTGCACCAATATTCCCTTCAATGGCAATATAATTGTATTTTTCGTCTAATGATAAAGGTTTTTTTAGTTTTAAATCTGTTTTAGTAACAGTTGTTTTATCACTACACTTTTCTAAGCAGTTTTTAATACTAATTTTCTCTATTGGATGTTTAAAATGTGAAGCAATTTCTGCTAACGGAATCAATACAAATTTACGTTCAAGCATCTTAGAGTGAGGCACAATCAATTCCTTTGAAAAAATAATTTCATCATCAAAAAGGAGTACATCAATATCTATTGTCCTTGCCTGATATTCCTCATTTTCAGAGCGTTTTCTGCCAAGTAACTGTTCAATAGAAATAATTTCTTCCCAAAGTAATTCTGGATTCAAATTAGTAGAAATTTCTACGCAAATATTTAAAAAATCATCACTTTTAAAACCCCAAGAACTCGTTTGATAAACAGAAGATATTTGTTGTATTTTACCTACTTTTTCAGCAAGTAAATCAATGGCTTTTTGCAAATTTTCTAGGCGTTCTCCTTTATTTGATCCTAGTGATAAAAATATGGTTCTTGTTATTTTCATAATTCCGTTGCAAAGAAACTAAAAACTATTTTGAAAATTATATATTTGCCTCGCTTTTTATAAACATTGTAACAATTTGTTTTTTTAGCGTCCTATAACTAAATAATAAACTATTCATTATGAAATTTTTAAGAAACTTAGCAGCTACTATTTTAGGTGTTTTTATTGCTTTTTTTATTATGTTTTTCTTTTTTGTGATTGTTTCGGCACTTTCAAAAGAAACCATTCATGTTAAAAACAACTCTGTTTTAGAACTTAAATTAGAAACTAAAATAGAAGACGATTACAATGTAACCACGCCTTTTGATCAGTTTGTAAAACCTGAGAACAAACCCTTAAGTCTGCACAAAATTATTGCTGCTATTCAAAACGCAAAAACGGATGCTAAAATTAAAGGAATTAGTCTCCATACTATGAATATTTCTGCAGGTATGGCTCAAACACAAGCAATACGTGATGCGTTATTAGACTTTAAAACCAGCGGTAAATTTATTACTGCTTACGCTGATGCTTACTCACAAAAAAATTATTATTTAAGCTCTGTTGCAGATTCTATTTACGTAAATCCTGTTGGAGCAGTTGATTTAAAAGGATTAGGAGCAGAGTTGTTGTTTTTTAAAGATTTTGAAGATAAATATGGAGTGAAGTTTGAGGT
>CAZYKN010000047.1:0-9353 GCA_964648135.1 uncultured Flavobacteriaceae bacterium | reverse complement strand
TTTCCACTAATCAAAAGATTTTTATACTCAGACCACGAAATATTTTTAAGAGAATTAATTTCCAATGCAACTGATGCAACACTCAAATTAAAGCACTTAGCATCTGTTGGAGAATTTGACGGAGATATAAAAGACTTAAAACTTGAAGTGAAACTTGATAAAGATGCCAAAACTTTGACAATTATAGATCAAGGTATTGGTATGACTAAAGACGAAATAAAAAAATACATCAATGAAATTGCTTTTTCTGGAGCAGAAGAATTCCTTGAAAAATACAAAGGAAAAGATGAAAAAGATAAAGGCGCAAGTGATAGCGGAATTATTGGTCATTTTGGTCTAGGTTTTTACTCTGCTTTTATGGTTGCTAAAGAAGTAGAAATTATCACTAAATCTTATAAAGATGAACCTGCAGTACATTGGACTTGTGATGGTTCGCCAGAAGTAAGTATCGTAAAATCTGACAAAAAAGATAGAGGTACTGAAATTGTGTTGCATATAGCAGATGATTCAGAGGAGTTTTTAGAAGAAAGTAAAATTAGAGAATTGTTGTTAAAATACAACAAGTTTATGCCTATTCCAATTAAATTTGGAACAAAGGAAATTCCTGACCCAAACCATAAGCCTAAAACAACCAAAGATAAAGATGGTAAAGAGGTAACAGAACCTCAAAAAATGATGACTGTTGATGATATTATCAACAATCCTAATCCTGCTTGGATTAAAAAACCAAGCGAATTAAAAGATGAAGATTACAAAGCTTTCTATCGTGAATTGTATCCAACACAATTTCAAGACCCATTATTTCATATCCATTTGAATGTAGATTATCCTTTTAATTTAACAGGTATTCTTTATTTTCCAAAATTAGAAGCAAATATTGATGTTAAAAAAGACCGAATTCAACTCTATCAAAATCAGGTTTTTGTAACTGATAATGTAGAAGGAATTGTACCAGACTTCTTACAAATGCTTAGAGGAGTAATTGATTCGCCAGATATTCCGTTAAACGTTTCTCGTTCCTACTTACAAGCAGATGGAGCTGTAAAGAAAATTGCAAGTTATATCACTAAAAAAGTGGGTGATAAGTTAAATTCCATCTTCAAAAAAGACAGAAAAAGTTTTGAAGAAAAATGGAATGATATTAAAATTGTGATTGAATACGGAATGCTTTCTGAGCCTAAATTCTATGATAAAGCCATTAAATTCGCTTTATTCCCAACTGTTGATGATACTTTTTTAACTTTTGATGAATTGATTGAAAAAATCAAACCAGTACAAACCGATAAAGATAAAAATATTGTTGTGTTGTATGCGTCAGATAAAAAAGAGCAACACAGTTATATTGAAGCTGCAAAAGAAAAAGGATATGAAGTTTTATTGTTAGATTCTCCTATTATTTCACATTTAATTCAGAAATTAGAAGGTGAAAATAGCGAGTTATCTGATAAAAAACAACCTGTGAAATTTGTACGAGTTGATTCTGATACGATTGAAAATTTAATCAAAAAAGACGAAACAGTTATCTCTAAACTTTCTGATGAAGAACAAGAAAAACTCAAAGGAATTATTGAAGGTACTGTGCCAACAGAAAAATATACAGTGCAATTAGAAGCAATGGATTCAAAAGCGAATCCGTTTACCATTACACAACCAGAATTTATGCGTAGAATGAAAGAAATGCAACAATCTGGCGGTGGAGGAATGATGGGAATGGGTAATTTCCCAGAAATGTATAACCTAGTGGTAAATACAAACAGCGATTGGATGCAAAAAATCCTTAAAGCAAAGAAAAAACAAAAAGAATATATTGATCAAGCTTTAGATTTAGCAAAATTATCTCAAAACCTTTTAAAAGGAAAAGATTTAACCAATTTTATTAAACGAAGTTTAGATTTGATGAAGTAGTTGAGTGAAAAATGAAAAGTGAAAATATTGAATTTTAAAAAAAAGGATGTGTTGCTTTGCAACCATTCTTTTTTTATTTGTAATTTGCTAACAAATTAAGATTTATGCAAATTCAAAAAAGTACCTTACAATATTTAAAATCCTTAAAAGAAAATAATAACCGTGAATGGTTTGCAGATACCAAATCACAGTTTGCTAAAGAACAAGATTCAATAAAGATTTTTCATCAAGAAATTATGAACAATCTTAACAAGCACGATAAAATTGAACGTTATAAATTATACCGTATTTATCGTGATGTTCGTTTTTCTAAAGATAAAACTCCATATCAACCGCATTTTGCAGCAGGCTTTTATAGAGAAGGACTCGCTAGAAGAGGAAGTTATTATTTAAGAATTAGACCTAACAACGAATCCTTAATTGGTGGTGGTTTTTGGCAACCAAACAAAGAAGATTTACAAAGATTACGAAAAGAATTTGAAATAGACACCTCAGAATTTGAGGCTATTTTATCAAATAAAAAATTTCAATCCATTTTTGGAGAATTACAAGGTGAAGAGCTTAAATCTGCACCAAGAGGATTTGATAAACAGCATCCAAATATTAAATTTATCCGTAAAAAAGGATTTGTGGCTGTAAGAAAACTAACTGATAAAGAAGTTCTTGACCCAAATTTTGTCCATTTTATTGATGATGCTTTTCAAACACTCAGACCATTTTTCGATTTATTTAGTGATATTTTAACTACTAATTTGAATGGTGAAAGTATTATTTAGTAAAAATAATTAAAAATGAACAACTATAAATTATTCCTTTTTGTTATTTTACCATCTGTCATTCTTGCTAAAGCAGGAATCTTTTGAATAACAGTCTTTTATAATTTTAATTAAAACTGATTCATTGTAAATTTATAATTTTTATATTTAATTAGATACATCTTAAGATTCCTGCCTTCGCAGGAATGACAAACTAACTTTAATACAAAAAAGTATGAGTTTGCCCTAACAAAACAAGCCTATCATTCCTGCAAAGACAAAAATATCATAATATCAAATTAATCTCGAAAATAGATTCCTGCCTTCGCAGGAATGACATTTAATTTTCAATTTAACATTTTTTTTAAACTAAAATTATACCAATTTAGTAAAGTTTATAATTGGAGTCATAAAAAACCAATATACATGTCTTAAATGAAATTAATTGAGTCATGTTTTATTTAAACTGAACTAAAATATTATTTCAAACTAAAACTTAAACCGTACTCCTGTTAAAAAATTAAATCCTGCTTGTGGATAATAACCTGAGCCATAAATTGTAGTTGTTTGATTTGGCACAGACCAAGTATCGTCATAACTATAAAAATAGCCATTGGAAACATATTTTGCATTTAAAACATTGTTTAACAAAGCAGTAAAAACAACTTCCTTAATGAATTTTTTTGGTTGAATTTTATACTGTAAATTTATATTTGCAACTGAATATCCTTGTAATTTTGATAATTTATTTTCCGTATTGCTCATATACTGATTGCTAATATATTTTGAAATTAATGAGGTGCTAAAGTTGTTGTTTGGTTTATAGGTTAATATATTTGAAGCTACAAAATTTGGTGAATAAGACAAATCTGTTTCTCCTAAACGGATGAGTTCACCATCTTTATTATCGTATTTATCGATATTTTTATTTTGACTTATTGCCATATTTGGATTCCAAGTAAACTGATCACCTATTTTTACTTTTGCATCTAATTCTAAACCTAAACGATAACTTTTTCCAATATTATTAGCAATTGGCGAACCAACATCATTTAAAGCACCTGTGAGCACTAATTGGTCTTTGTATTTCATATAATAGATATTTGCATTAAAAGCTGCTTTTTTAGTATGATGTTTCCATCCAAATTCAAAATCGTTCAATTGTTCTGGTTTTGGGTGGTCTCCATCTATATAATCTGCTCTTTTAGGTTCTTTATTTGCTCTTGCAAAAGAGAAATACAAATCGTTATTTTTATTGTGATTATAGGTAATTCCTAATTTAGGGTTAAAGAAATTCAAGTCATCATTAATGGCTAAATCCGCTCCGTTATCATCTACTCCATTTATAGTGTAATTAACCATTCTGTATTGTAAATCGGCAAAAATCATCCATTTTTTAAATGTTTTAGATGCTTTAGTAAAGATGTTGAAATCGGATTTTTTTCCTGTATTGTCGTAAAACCTTCCGTCAAGGGAAATGGAAGTATAAGGTGTCCAAATTACTTTTCCAAAATGATCACCAATATAATTATTGTAAGCGCCTCCAAAAATAATTTTAGTTGCTTCTTTTTTGTAATTTACGGAAAAAGTTGTTCCGTAAAAATCATTGTCTAACCATTTTCTTCTAACTAAATCTGTTTGATCAATGGTTGCTCCGTTTTCAACAAATGGTGTAAAACCGTAATCTGAAAAATCTTCTCCTTGTTTATATTGCTCATAAAATCCTCTTCCGTAAGTATAATGCAAAGCCATATTTGCAGTTAAATAATCCGTAAACTGATGCGAAACGTGCAACTGATAATGATCTTGTTTATAATCATCTACCTGATTATCATAAAAACGAGCTATTTCACCATTAGAATCATAAATTGCTCCAGCAGGATTAAAAGTTCTATCGTTCATTAACGTTTCTTTGTCTATTCCATACCATGATTGGTAGGTAACTTCTCTTCCGCCAAACATTAAGGCTTTGATACTTGTTTTATCGTTAAAATAATTTCCTTCTACATAAAATGATTTCAAATCGGATGACGCTCTATCAATATAACCATCTGATTTTATAGTAGCAACTCTTCCCAATACATTGAAATGATTTTTAATAGTACCAGAATTCACTTTTACATTCTGTTTAAAGGTATTAAATGAGCCGTAAGAGGTGTTTAATTCAGCAGAAAAATCATCGCTCAACCCTTCTGTTTCCATACTTAAACTTGCTCCAAAAGCACCAGCACCATTGGTAGATGTTCCAACGCCTCGTTGCAATTGAATACTTTTAACAGAACTTGCAAAATCTGGCAAATCAACCCAATATGTTCCTTGGCTTTCGCTATCGTTGTAAGGTATTCCGTTTATCGTTACATTTACACGAGTAGCATCAGAACCACGAACACGAATACCTGTGTAACCAACACCAATGCCTGTATCGGTTGTGGTAACAACATTTGGAAAAGCATCTAATAAAATAGGCACATCTTGTCCTAAATTTTGTTTTTCAAGGTCTTTTTTACTAAGTGTTGATTTAGTAAAAGGATCATTTTTAGCAGCTCTAGTTGCCGAAACTAAAACTTCTTTAAGTTTGATGGTATCTTTTTTAATATCGCTTTTTTGTGAAAAAGCAAACGAGCTCATAAAGATAAGCGTAATGGTAAAAATTGATTTCATGGTGTTTTTATTTATATAATTTTAGTTAAATAAATAAAAAGCAATACTGTGCAGAAAAGCATCTAAAATCCCTTAACAGCATTATCTGTTCAGGTTCGTAGAGTATAATCTCAGCGTTTTCTCATCATTAAAATGAAAAGAAAGTTAGCACCTCTTTTTATTGAGGTGCAAAGGTAGTTTGTTTTTTTATTATGTGATTAAAAAAAATGATTTTTATTCATTCTTTAAAAAATCCGTAATTATCAACGTAATCCGTAAAATCTGCGTTCTATAAACGTTTAACACTAAAATAAATAATATTTAGTCTAATAAATCGGTTTCTTTATCAAATAACAAAAGCTTTGAAACAATCATAGACATTTAAGCCTGTCCTGTTGGTCCAAAATTCATAGGTATTTGTGGACTATCAAATTCTTTAATTTGACCGTGAACACTTTCAAATTTATGAATATTATCAGCCAAAGCTTTCATAAAGCGTTTTGCGTGTTGAGGAGTTAAAATAATTCTAGACTTTACTTTTGCTTTTGGAACACCAGGCATCATACTTACAAAATCCACTACAAACTCAGACACTGAGTGGTTTATTATTGCTAAATTAGCATAAGTTCCTTCTGCAACCTCTTGATCTAATTCAATATTTATGTTGTTTTTATTTTGCTTATTATCAGACATATCAATTTGTTTAAAATTAGATTTCAAAGGTACAATTTAGTTTTAAAAATTATAGACAATTCTAAAACTAATTTAGTGAAGACTTAGAATAAAACCCTCACTTTAAACAAAAATCCCTTAAAACATCTAAGTTTTAAGGGATTTAAAATAGTTATAAATACAGTACTAATCTTCAGAAATAGTTTCCATTTCTTCAATTGGTCCTACAATTAATTTATCATATTCACGCATACCAGTACCTGCTGGAATTTTCTTACCAACAATTACATTTTCTTTAAGACCTTCTAAGAAATCTACTTTACCACTTACCGCAGCTTCGTTTAATACTTTTGTAGTCTCTTGGAAAGATGCAGCAGAAATAAACGATTTAGTTTGCAACGACGCTCTAGTAATACCTTGTAATACTGGTTCTGCAGTAGCAGGTTTAGCATCACGAGCTTCAACTAAGGCTTGATCATTTCTACGTAATTTAGAATTTTCATCTCTTAACTGACGAGCAGTTATTACTTGTCCTTCTTTTAACTCTGTAGAATCACCTGCATTTTCAACAATTTTCATTCCATAAATATTATCATTTTCTTCAATAAAATCATTTTTATGAATCAATTGATTTTCTAAGAAAATAGTATCTCCAGAATCAATAATTTTTACTTTACGCATCATTTGTCTTACCACAACCTCAAAGTGTTTATCATTAATTAATACACCTTGCAATCTATATACTTCTTGTATTTCATTAACAATATATTCTTGTACTTTTCCAGGTCCTTGAATTTTTAAAATATCACTAGGAGTAATTGCTCCATCAGAAATAGGCATACCAGCTTTAACAAAATCATTCTCTTGTACTAAGATTTGATTTGATAATTTTACTAAGTATTTTTTAATAATACCTGTTTTAGATTCAACAATAACTTCACGGTTACCACGTTTTATTTTTCCGTAGCTCACTACTCCATCAATCTCTGATACTGCTGCAGGATTAGAAGGGTTACGTGCTTCAAATAACTCTGTTACTCTTGGCAGACCTCCTGTAATATCACCTGCTTTACCAGCAGTTCTTGGTATTTTAACTAAAATTGTTCCTGCTTTAATTTTTTCACCTTCTTCAACAGATAAGTGAGCTCCTACTGGTAAACTGTACGAACGCAAAGTTTCTCCTTTAGAATTTTTAATTAATAAAGCTGGAATAATTTTTTTGTTTTTAGAATCGGTAATAATTTTTTCTTGATTACCTGTTTGTTCATCAATTTCAACATTAAAGTTAACTCCTTTTACAACATCTTCATATTCCACTTTACCATCAAATTCAGAAACAATAACGGCATTAAATGGATCCCATTGTGAAATAACAGTTCCTTTTTTAATTTTTTGACCATCTTTAACAAAAAGGAATGAACCATAAGCTAAATTATTAGCACTTAAAACATTTCCTGATTTTACATCAACAATCTTAATTTCAGAAGTTCTTGAAATGATAATTTGGTTTTTATTTCCTTCTTTATCCGTTCCTTCAACTGTTTTAAGTTCTTCAATAACAACTTTACCATCAAATTTGGCAATCATTTTATTCTCTTCAGAAATGTTTCCTGCAATACCACCAACGTGGAAGGTACGCAAGGTTAATTGTGTACCAGGTTCTCCAATAGACTGTGCTGCTACTACTCCAACAGCCTCACCTCTTTGAACCATTTTAAGATTAGACAAACTATGTCCGTAACATCTAGCACAAATACCTCGTTTAGCTTCACAAGTTAAGGCAGAACGCACTTCAACAGTTTCAATTGGATGTGCTTCAATTAAACGAACAACATCTTCTGTTATTTCTGTATTTCCTTCAACAACAACTTCGTTAGTAATAGGATCATAAACATCATGTAAAGTAACACGTCCTAAAATACGTTTTCCTAAAGATTCTACTACTTCATCATTTTTCTTTAAAGCAGAAACTTCTAGACCTCTTAAAGTACCACAATCATCTTCATTTACAATAACATCTTGAGAAACGTCAACTAGTCTTCGAGTTAAGTAACCAGCATCTGCTGTTTTTAACGCCGTATCTGCAAGACCTTTACGAGCACCGTGAGTAGAAATAAAGTACTCTAAAATGGATAATCCTTCCTTAAAGTTAGATAAAATAGGGTTTTCAATAATTTGTCCACCACCAGAAGTCGATTTTTTAGGTTTTGCCATCAATCCACGCATACCTGTAAGCTGACGAATTTGTTCTTTAGAACCCCTTGCACCAGAATCAAGCATCATAAACACAGAGTTAAATCCGTCTTGATCTTCACGTAAACGTTTCATAGACATTTCGGTAAGCTTATTATTTGTTGCTCCCCAAATATCAATAACTTGGTTATAACGCTCTTTATTGGTAAGCATTCCCATGTTATAGTTTTCTATAATTTCTTCAACTTCGGCTTTTGCTCCAGCTACTAGCCCTGCTTTTCCTTCAGGAATAATAATATCACCTAAACTAAAGGATAAACCTCCTTTAAAGGCAAAACGGAATCCCATATTTTTAATATCATCTAAGAATTGACCTGTTGTAGGTACATCGGTAAGGCGTAAAACATTACCAATAATATCTCTTAAAGATTTTTTATTTAAAACTTCGTTAATATAACCAACTTTTTCTGGAACAACCTCGTTAAATAACACTCTACCAACAGTAGTTTTAATTATTTTAGTAACTATTTTACCGTTTTCTAAATCTTTTGTTCTTACTTTAATTTTTGCATTCAAAGCAACAGCACCTTCATTAAAGGCAATAGTAACTTCTTCTGGAGAATAGAAGGTTAATCCTTCTCCTTTAATTGGAACTTTTTTAGTAGAATTACGTTCTTTAGTCATATAATACAATCCAAGTACCATATCTTGTGATGGTACTGTAATTGGTGAACCATTAGCAGGATTTAATATATTATGTGATGCTAGCATCAATAACTGAGCTTCTAAAATAGCTTCTGGACCTAAAGGCAAGTGAACTGCCATTTGATCACCATCAAAATCCGCATTAAATGCTGTACAAACTAAAGGATGTAAACGAATTGCTTTTCCTTCAATTAATGTTGGTTGAAATGCTTGAATACCTAAACGGTGAAGTGTAGGAGCACGATTCAATAGTATAGGATGTCCTTTTAAAATATTTTCTAAAATATCCCAAACTACAGGTTCTCTTCTATCAATTATTTTTTTAGCTGATTTAACTGTTTTTACAATTCCTCTTTCAATTAATTTTCTAATTACAAAAGGTTTGTATAGCTCAGCTGCCATATCTTTAGGAATACCACATTCATATAATTTTAATGATGGTCCTACAACAATTACCGAACGAGCAGAATAATCCACACGTTT
>CAZYKN010000046.1:2260-9371 GCA_964648135.1 uncultured Flavobacteriaceae bacterium | reverse complement strand
CAAGCTTATTTCTCAATATAATCAAACTGACATCTATTGTTCACAACATCTCTATGAACCCATTGAATACCCTTAATATCTTTTAATTCACGCATAAAGCCTTCAATAAAACCCCAACCAGTCCAACAAACAGAGTGTTCAATTGGGTTTAAACCATTGGATTGTAATATGCTATAAAAAACGCAATTACAAATAAAAGCTTGTTTTTCTTCCTTTAGTATTTTTTGAGCAAAGCCTAAATCATTTAGGGTAGTTTCTAGAACAAATTCCCAATCTGTTTCATCATGTTTGCTCATTATTACTAAAGCTAATTCTCTACCAACTTGTCTTAAAATAGCAAAAGACGCTTTTTTACTTAAAATATTTGTAGTTGATTCTGCAAAAGCATAAACAATATCTTTCCCTTTTGCGCCTTCACCTACATTAATTCCGTTTAAAACAATTTTTACGGCTTTTTCACCAATAACATCTTGCATTAAGCCAATTAAAGTATCTATAACTTCTTGAGAAATACTTCCTTTAATATTTACATCTTGTTCTTTCATAAGAGTATATTTTTGCAATTATACAAAAAAACATGATAATTATCATGTTTTAAAACGTAAGTATGAAAAAAAGCACGTAAAACGTGCTTAATTGGTAAAATATTTATTAAAAAATATTATTTTTTGTGACGTGGTTCAGAAGAAACACTTACTTTTTTTCTTCCTTTGGCTCTTCTTCTAGCTAAAACTTTTCTACCATTTGCACTTGCCATTCTTTCTCTAAAACCGTGTTTATTTCTTCTTTTTCTTTTAGACGGTTGGTATGTTCTTTTGCTCATGTCTTAATTTCTTTATAGTTATACCAATTAAATGGTAATGTAATGTTTATTTTTTGGTTCGGCAAATATACAATTACTTTTAAAATAGACAAGCAAAATAAAAAAAAATAGTGAAGTTTTTTTGTACCTATTCAGTCATTAATGATTCACAAAGATTACTAAATAAAAAATGAAGCTCTCGCAAAGACGCAAAGTTGAATGTGATTTTTATTTATTGTTATATGGCAAAGTAAAAATTTTTGAAATTGTTTATTAATGCTATCTTGTTTTTGTGATTATTACAAAAAATATTTTTATAAAGAGGATGTTACTTGTTTTTACAATCTATCAAGCGTCTTATGTCTTGTAGCAGAGCGGTCTTAAGTCTTCTTTATAATATTAAATAATCCCTTCTTTCAAAAGTTCATGAATATGAATGATACCAATATATAGATCATCTTTTACAACAATTAATTGAGATATATTATTATTTTCCATTAAATCAAGTGCATCAATTGCCATAGCATTAACATCAATTGTTTTAGGATTTGTATTCATAATATCTGCTGCTACTAATTTTTCAAATTCAGGATTATCAGATAACATTCTTCTTATATCACCATCAGTAATGATACCAATGACTTTGTTTTTTTCAACTACAGCAGTTGCTCCAAAGCGTTTTGCAGATATTTCAATAATAGTATCAATAATTGAGGTGTTTAAATTTACTTTTGGAATTAAATTGTCTTCAACTAAATCACTTACACGTAAATATAATTTTTTTCCTAAAGCTCCTCCAGGATGATACTTAGCAAAATCTGTACTTGTAAATTCTTTTAATTCTAATAAAGCCACAGCTAAGGCATCGCCCATAACTAATTGCGCAGTTGTGCTAGTGGTTGGTGCTAAATTATTAGGACAAGCCTCTTTTTCTACATAAGTATTTAAAACAAAATCCGCTTGTTCACCTAAAAAAGAATTTTTATTACCTGTAATAGCTATAATTTTATTGTGGCTACTTTTAATTAAAGGAACTAAAACTTTTATTTCTGGTGTGTTTCCACTTTTTGAAATACAAATCACGGTATCATCCTTTAAAATATTACCTAAATCACCAT
Organism: uncultured Flavobacteriaceae bacterium; assembly: GCA_964648135.1. Lineage (GTDB taxonomy): Bacteria > Bacteroidota > Bacteroidia > Flavobacteriales > Flavobacteriaceae > S010-17. The sequence goes on along the minus strand of CAZYKN010000046.1, from coordinate 7,451 downwards.
GAATAGCATCTGCTGCGTGCATAAATACAGCTGGAGTTCCAGTAGAATTAAAGGTTGCTACAATTTTAGAAGCTATATTGGCGCTTTTTCCAATTCCGGTAACGATTACCCTACCTTTTGAATTGAAAATAAAATTTACGGCATTTTCAAAATCAATATCCAAAAAATGTATTAACTTCGCTATCGCTTTGCTTTCTTCTAGAATAGTTTGTTTAGCGATTTTTAGAATGTTTTTTGATGTTTTCAAAATAAAAAAGTGTATTTAAAATTAAAGTTGTATCTTTAAACCGCAGAAAAGTAAAAACTGATCATGATTCATTTGTTTTGCAAATGTATTAAAAATAGATAATTATATAATGAATAAAACAAAAATTGATTTAGACCAAGCATTAAAAAAGTATTTTGGTTTTAATAAATTTATAGGTCTTCAAAGACCTGTTATAGAGAGTTTACTCAATGGTAATGATACTTTTGTCATTATGCCAACTGGAGGAGGAAAGTCGCTTTGCTACCAATTACCAGCGTTAATTCAAGACGGAATGGCTATTGTAGTGTCTCCATTAATCGCTTTAATGAAAAATCAAGTAGATGCTATTCGTGGAATTTCTACTGAAAGAGGAATTGCACATGTGTTGAACTCTTCTCTTAATAAAGGTGAAATTGCTCAAGTTAAAAGTGATATTGAAAACGGAATTACAAAATTATTATATGTAGCTCCAGAATCATTAACAAAAGAAGAGTATATTGAGTTTTTACAAAAACAAAAAATTTCTTTTTTAGCCATAGATGAAGCACATTGTATCTCAGAATGGGGTCACGATTTTAGACCAGAATACAGAAATTTAAGAGTTATCATGAAAAAAATTGCAGATGTACCTATTATAGGACTTACTGCAACTGCTACCGAAAAAGTAGAAGAAGATATACTTAAAAATTTAAGAATACCAAATGCTACAAGGTTTAAAGCCTCTTTCAATAGACCAAATTTATTTTATGATGTTCGTCCAAAAACAAAAGATGTTAATAGAGATATTATCCGTTTTGTTCGTCAGTATGAAGGTAAATCTGGTATTATTTATTGTTTAAGCAGGAAAAAAGTAGAGGAAATTGCACAAGTACTTCAGGTAAATGGAATTAAAGCTATACCTTATCATGCTGGACTTGACGGAAAAACAAGAGCCAAACATCAAGATATGTTTTTAATGGAAGATGTAGATGTTGTGGTTGCTACCATTGCTTTTGGAATGGGAATTGACAAGCCAGATGTGCGTTTTGTTATTCACCATGACATACCTAAAAGTTTAGAAAGTTATTATCAAGAAACTGGACGTGCTGGTCGTGATGGTGGAGAAGGCTACTGCTTAGCATATTACGCTTATAAAGATATTGAAAAATTAGAAAAATTTTTAGCAAATAAACCTGTAGCTGAACAAGAAATAGGAAATGCACTTTTGCAGGAAGTAGTTGCTTATGCAGAGACTTCTATGAGTAGAAGAAAATTTTTACTCCATTATTTTGGTGAAGATTTTGATGAAATTGATGGTGAAGGTGCAGATATGGATGACAATACACGTAATCCAAAAACTAGAAGTGAAGCACAAGATGAAGTGAAAAAATTATTAGAAGTTGTAAGAGATACCAATCAAGAATATAAATCTAAAGAAGTGATTAATGTATTGGTTGGAAAGTCTAATGCCTTGTTAAAAGCTAGAAAAATGGATCAACAATCCTTTTTTGGTTCAGGTAAAGATAAAACACCTGCTTATTGGATGGCATTAATCCGTCAAGTGCTTGTTACACACATGCTAACCAAAGAAATTGAACAATATGGAGTGTTGAAAGTTTCAAAAAAAGGGCATGATTTTATCGATAGACCACATTCATTTTTAATGACCGAAGATCATATTTATGACTATGATGATGATGATAATATTATTGCAAATGTAAAAGGAGCAACTGCAACTACAGATGATAGATTAATGAAACTCCTTAAAGAATTACGAAAACAAGTTGGTAAAGATAAAGGAGTGCCTCCTTTTGTGATTTTTCAAGATCCTTCCTTAGAGGATATGACCTTAAAATACCCAATAACCCTAAAAGAACTTGCCAATGTTCACGGTGTTGGTGAAGGAAAAGCAAAAAAATACGGTAAAGATTTTGTAGAATTAATAGCTGATTATGTTGAAGAATATGATATTCTAAGACCTGATGATATGATTGTTAAAAGTGTAGGAACTAATTCTAGTTTAAAGCTTTCAATCATTATGAATACAGATAAAAAAATACCTTTAGAAGATATTGCAAAATCTAAGAATTTAACGATGGAAGAACTCATAGACGAAATGGAAAGTATTGTGTATTCTGGCACAAAATTAGACATATCCTACTGTATCAATCACATGGTAGATGAAGAAGACCAAGAAGATATCTTTGAATATTTTATGGAAGCAGAATCTGATGAAATTGAACTAGCACTCGAAGAATTTGACGGTGATTTTGATATTGAAGAACTCAGATTGATGCGTATAAAATTTATTAGCGAAGTAGGGAATTAAAAGAATATTAACCCTTAAAGATTTCAGACTGATTTTCTTGAGTTATTAGACAACTCTAGTTTAAAAAGGGTTTTAAAAATTTAACTTTAATATATAGATTCTTATAAAACAAAATAAATATCCATTCAGCTTAGCGAACTTTGTGCCTTCTTTGTGTTCATAGTGGTTAAAAAATATAAACAGCACAATTTTAAACTAGAGTCTTTCCTATCAATTGGTATAATTCCAAAATATGAAACCTTTTTACTATTAGGGTAAACATTAAATAAACTGTTTACTATTTAAACAACAAACATGAAAACAAAGCTTACCTTATTATTTATATTATTGGCAATTATTTTTTCCTTTTCTCAAGAAAAAGTGCAAAAATACTCCAAAGCAAGAATTTATTATTCCTCACCTTTAGATTTGGAAAAATTGTCTTCTAATGGTTTAGCAGTAGATCATGGTTTAGTAAAAAAGAATGTGTTTATAGAATCCGTTTTTTCTGAAACAGAACTTAAAACAGCCAAACAGCTTGGCTATCAAGTAAAAGTGTTGATTAATGATATGCGTAATCACATTTCAAATTTAAAACGAAATGGATTAGACACTCAAAATTCATCCTGTAATACTGCAAACCAAGGCTATACTACACCAAATCATTTTGAATTAGGTAGTATGGGTGGTTTTTATACTTATGCAGAAATGTTAGCAGAATTAGATGAAATGCACACGCTTTATCCAAATTTAATTACTGCAAAAGCACCAATCAGTACTTTTAAAACCTATGAAAACAGAGATATCTATTTTGTAAAAATTTCAGATAATCCAAGTGTCAATGAAGCAGAACCAGAAATATTATTTGATGCAATTCATCACGCAAGAGAACCTGAATCAATGCAGCAACTCATTTTTTATATGTGGTATTTGTTAGAAAATTACGGAACAAGTCCAGAAATTACTTCATTGGTTGACCATACGCAACAATATTTTATTCCTGTTGTAAATCCTGATGGATATATTTATAATCAAACTACAAACCCTAACGGTGGAGGTTATTGGCGAAAAAACAGAAGAGCAAATACAGACGGAAGTTTTGGTGTTGATAACAATAGAAATTATTCCTATCATTGGGGAGAAGCAGGAGTTTCAGCAAATGGAAGTGGAGAAACTTGGGCAGGAACAGCACCGTTTTCAGAGCCAGAAAATCAAGCAGTAAAATGGTTCTGTGAACAACATAATTTTAAAATGGCAATAAATAATCATACTTATTCTGGATTGTTATTATATCCTTTTGGATATGCAAGTAACATGCCAACTACCGAAAATGCTTTGTTTGATAGTATTTCTAGCTTAATGGTTAAGGAAAACGGATATGTTAATGAAATTGCTTCAGCATTATATCCTGCTGCAGGAGATTCAGATGATTGGATGTATGGTGATACCTCAACAAAAAATAAAATTTATGCAATGACACCAGAAATCGGACATTCATTTTGGCCTTCACAATCAGAGATTATTCCGTTATGTAAAAAAATGATGTTTCATAATCTTACTGCTGTTCATTTAATTACAAATTATGCTGTTTTAGAAGATCAAACACCAGAATTTATATCCAATTTATCTGGAAATTTTGAATATAGTTTACAGAGATTAGGCTTAGAAGAACCTGCTAATTTTACTGTAAGTGTGCAGCCAATATCTACAAATATTTCAACTGTAGGAAATCCACAAGTATATAATTCAATGAGTTATAATCAGATAGATAATGGTGTAATTTCATACACTTTATCTAATTCCATTCAAGATGGAGACCTTATTGAATACAAATACATTGTAAATAATGGTACTTATAATGCAGAATATCTATTTTCAAAAGTTTATGGAACACCACAAACTGTTTTTTCTGATACAGCCAATTCAACTTCAAATTACAATAACACTTCTTGGCAAACGACCACAAGTGATTATCATTCAGCTCCAAGTGCCATAACCGATTCTAAATATGGTGATTATCAAAACAATATAAATCACACCATTGAATTAACAAATACCATTGATTTAGCCAATACGCAAATTGCAAAACTCTCTTTTTTTACAAAATGGAACATTGAAGCAGGATGGGATTATGTGCAATTTGAAATATCTACAGATAATGGTATTAATTGGATTCCACAATGTGGAAAATTCACTCATTCTGGAAATACACAGCAAGGTATAAATGGAGAGCCAATGTACGACGGTAATCAAAATACTTGGGTAAAAGAAGAAATAGATTTATCTGATTATTTAGGAGAAAATATAAAATTTAGATTTCAAATAGTATCTGATAATTATACCACAGAAGATGGTTTTTATTTTGATGACTTTGAAGTTAAAGTAATTAACAACAATAATTCCGCAGCTTTAGCTGATGATGAGTTAGCAAATTTTAAGATTTATCCTAATCCATTTAATGATAAATTGACTATCACAATACCAAATTTAAAAACGGAGACAAGTTTAAGTATTTATGCTGTTAACGGACAATCTTTAATAAATACAACCCTGCATCAATCAACAGAAATAATTGATTTAAAATCGTTGAACTCTGGAGTATATTTTGTTAAAATAAAAACAGATAATGCAGTTAAAACTATAAAAATTATTAAACA
>CAZYKN010000046.1:0-2160 GCA_964648135.1 uncultured Flavobacteriaceae bacterium | reverse complement strand
TCTTTAAATTTAGGGTTTGCCATTAATCCAGTGAAAACTAAAGGAGCAATATAAGAATCAGTATGCGTTTTTACATAGTTCCAATCTCTATCAATTAACTTATTGTTCATTTTTTTAACAACTTTATTAATTCTATTCATTGTAGCGGTATCTTTAGTTTCGTTTGCTTTTTTATATTCAGGTAAAAACTTTTGAGTTTCTTTGTTTAGATTTTCTTTCTGAATTCTTAATTGTGTTAGCTCATCATGTAATTTAGAACCTTCAATTTTTGATTTGTTTAAACTGTCTTTGTAAGCAGTTATTTTTACATGGTCATTTACATTTACAAATGGAAAAATTCCTCCACGTTTAATACTATCAATAAAAATTCCAAAAATAAGAGGTTCTTTAATTTTTCCTTTAAATGAAAATTTACCATCCTTTACTATTACAGTGTCTAAAACAATTATTTTTCTATCCACTTGCTTTTTTAAGAAGGCTTTTCTTCCATTAGGAATGCCATCAATGGCAATGTCTATTTGAAAATTAGTGTCTTTTTTATTGTTTTTACAAGAAAAAAGACTTAAAACTAGAATGAATACTACTAAAATTTTATGTGTCATGATTTTATTTTTTAGACTGCAAATGTAAACTTTATTTATAATTATTGTAATTCTTGTTACATTATTTTTGTAGTGTACTATCAAAAAATACTGTACCTTTGTTAAATAGAATCATTTTAAATAATATATATAATGAAATTTAATAAAAGTGATATAAATGCAGTGTTAGAAAAAATTACTGCACCAGGAGAAGGGAAGAGCTTAATAGAAAGTAAATCCGTTAAAAACATTGTTATCTTTGGAGATGAAGTTGTTGTAGATGTAGAAATTTCTAATCCAACAGTACAAGCTAAAAAGAAAGTAGAAGTGGAGATTATTAAAGCCATTCACGATGAAATCAATCAGAAAATTGATGTAAAAGTAAATGTAAAAGCCAAAGCAGTTGCTCCACCAATTCAATCTATGCAAAGCTTATCTAAAAAAATACCAGGAATTAAAAATATTATAGCAGTAGCTTCTGGAAAAGGAGGTGTAGGAAAATCTACTATTACAGCTAATATTGCGGTAAGTTTAGCCAAAATGGGATTTAAAGTTGGTATTTTAGATGCCGATGTTTATGGACCATCTATGCCAATTATGTTTAATGTAGCTGATGAAAAACCATTATCTGTTACTGTTGATGGAAGAGCAAAAATGAAACCTATTGAAAGTTACGGTGTGAAAATGCTATCTTTGGGCTTTTTTACCGATGCAAATCAAGCAGTAATTTGGCGTGGAGCGATGGCTTCAAAAGCCTTAAATCAAATGATTTTTGATGCAGATTGGGGAGAATTAGACTATATGTTAATAGATTTACCTCCAGGAACAGGAGATATTCATTTATCTATTGTTCAAGCAGTACCAGTTACAGGAGCGGTAATTGTAAGTACACCTCAAAATATAGCTTTAGCTGATGCTAAAAAGGGAGTAGCCATGTTTAAACAAGAAAATATCAATGTTCCTGTATTGGGAATTGTAGAAAATATGAGTTATTTTACTCCAGCGGAATTGCCAGAGAATAAATACTACATTTTTGGTCAAGATGGAGCTAAAAATTTAGCAGAAGATTTAGATACTAAATTTTTAGGAGAAGTGCCTTTAGTACAAAGTATCCGTGAAGCTGGAGATGTTGGAAGACCTGCTGCAATGCAAGAAGGTTCTCCAATTAAAAAAGCCTTTACAAAAATCACTCAAAATATGCTTACACAATTAATTAAGCGTAATGAAGAGTTGCCAGAAACCGAAATTGTTAGAATTACTAATATGAGTGGTTGTGCTGCAAAATAAATAAAACAAACTCCTCAAATTGTTGTATATTTGAGGAGTTTATAATTTTCTACTATGACTAAAATTGAATTAAAAGAGCATATTGAAAAAGCCTTAGAAGAAATTCGCCCTTTTTTAATTAATGATGGTGGAAATATATCATTAATTGATATAGAAGGAACTACCGTGAAAGTTAAGTTTCTAGGAGCTTGTACCAGTTGCAATATCAATAAAATGACCCTTAAAAACGGAATTGAAGAAACTATAAAACGTCATGTTCCTCAAATTACGGAGGTTATTGCTGTGGTTTAAT
>CAZYKN010000045.1:0-9613 GCA_964648135.1 uncultured Flavobacteriaceae bacterium | reverse complement strand
GTAAAAATACAATAAAAAAACAAAAAACCATCTTTTCAGATGGTTTTTAAATAATTTTATAAGATTAAAAAAAATTATTCTTCTACATTAAACACAATAGGTAAGTTATAACGAACATTTACTGCTTTGTTACGTTGCCTTCCTGGTTTCATTTTTGGCAAAAGCTTAATAATTCTAATGGCTTCTTTTTGTAGTCTTGGGTGTGGTGCTCTTGCTTTAATATCTGCAATATTACCATTTTTATCAATTTTAAATTGTACTGAAATACGTTTTTTACCTGCAGACAAACCTAAATCTTGTGCTAAATCTACATTAAATTTACGTGCTACCAATTTGGTAATTTTATCTGACATACACTTTTTTAATTGTGCATTACTTCCTTTACAACCTGGATAAACTGGCACGTTTTCAATTACAGAAAACGGTACATCTTCTACCACTTCTTCTTCTTCTTCTACTTCAACAATTTCTTCTTCTTTTACTTCGGTATCAACCTCTTCTTCTTCTTCTGTTTCTGTAGATTCTAAAACGGTTTCTTCAATTTCTTTATCGTCTTCTACCACTTCAATAACTTCTGGAGCTGGTGGTGGAGGTGGTGGTGGCGGTTTTACTTCTTTTATTTCTTGTTGTGTAATAGGAATTTCTTCCTCTAATTCATCTTGAGCTGCTCTATCGGCAAGACCATCTACTTTGTAAACGGTTTTGTACTCAATACCTTGATAAATAACAAATAATGAAAACACCAAACCTAATAACATAAAGATTTTTGTATAGTTTTCAAGATTTGCCTTTGGGCTTTTTTTAACTTCCATGTTGTATAATTTAAAGAGTGTGCTAATGTAATAAAAAATATTCCATTAATCAAAGTTTTTTTTGAACTACTTTATAAATTCGTGTAAAAATTAACATTCCTAACAATATTCCTGTACTATTTGCCAACACATCAAAAATATCTTTTTCTCTGTTTGTGGTGAGCCATTCTTGTAAAAACTCCATTAATATTCCGTATAAAAAAATAGGAATAATTACGAGTTGATACCTTTTAAAATTCCGTAAAGCAAACAACCAACTAAGTGTTAATACAGTATAAGCTGATGCGTGTAATAACTTATCTAAATTTTTTACCTTAATAGGTATAGCAATGGTATTTGGATTGGCTAAACTTAAATAAGCAATTGCAAGGGTTATAAATACAGCAATTACATAAGCATTACGCTCCAATAAGCTCTTGATATGCTTTTGCATCTAATAAATTCTCTATTTCTTTGGTGTCAGACATTTTTACTTTAATCATCCAACCATTACCGTAAGGATCTGTATTTACTGTTTCTGGAGCTTCTTCTAAACCTTCATTAAATTCAATTACTTCTCCTGCAACTGGCATAAATAAATCGGATACTGTTTTAACTGCTTCTACGCTTCCAAATACTTCTTCTGCAGCAAGGGTATCGTCTAAGCTATCTACATCTACATATACAATATCTCCTAATTCGTTTTGTGCAAACTCTGTTATTCCAATAGTTGCTACATCACCATCAATTTTAATCCATTCATGGTCTTTAGTGTATTTTAATTCTTCTGGTATGTTCATTTTATATACATTTTATGTTTAATTTCCTATGTTGTATCTTATGCTTATTCCTGCACTAATTGATTTTCTAGGAAAAGCCGTTGATATTGCAAATTTAGATGAATTTTGGTCATAAAAGAAGGAAGCCATTAAATTTTTATTCAAATTATAGTCTGCTGTAAATTTAATTGTCATAATTGTTTGTCCTCCAGTAACCTGATTTGATTCGGTTTCAAAAGATCGAATATTGGTAATGTTATTTCTGATACCAAAATCGGCTTTAAAATTAATATCGCCTTTAAAGTTTTTCTTAGTTTCTCCTAATTTCATTTCCCATTTTACATCTTTTAGTTTATAACCTAAACCAACAACGTATTCTTTTCCTTTTACTTCGGTAATGGAACTGTTAGAAAAGTTTAAGTTTAATGATCTATCGGTTTTGATTTCTCCTCTAAAAGAGAAAGAATTTTTCATCTTAACATCTAATTTAATTAAAGGTGAAAATGCTTCTACTAAACCAACACCAGAATACAAGGTTTTACTCACGTAATTTCCTGCAATATCGGTTTGTAACGGATTACTATTATCGTATTGTAAATTACTATTATAGCCTACAATAGAGTAACCAGATTGGTAACTGTGCTCTAATGTTACGGTTCTAAATCGTTTTTTAAACCATTTAATTTTGGATAGTCCTTTGTAATTTACACGCCAATTTGGTAATGGAATATTTCTAAACGGATTTAATTTTGTTTTGTTTAAATTTTCACCAGAATAAGTCGCTAAAAAGGCTGGTAATAACACCTCTTGATTATTTTGACCATAACCAGAAATATTCTGACCAGAATTTGCAGCTAATCGTTGAGAAATAACAGCTCTATTGTTTAAGAAATTAGCAAATAATTCATCGCTATTGGTAAAAGCAGTTTTCATCATAAAATGAGAAATACTGTAATTTCCTATTTCGCTCACAGGCGAATTGACCATATATGGATTTGAAATTCCGTCATCAATCACATCTAATTGTTGCGATAAATTATTGGTATAAGTTCTGTTTCCTGTAACATCAATGGTAAAATTCTTAAATGGTTTTACGGTTAAATTATAATCTAACTGCTCCATGTGTGTTCTACTGTATGTTTTGTTGTAATATGGATAAAGCGTTAAATCTGTTCCACCTCTAGTAACAATCCAGTCATTTTTTAAAGCTCTGTACAAAATATTGTTTTGCTCACCAAATACAAATCCAAAGTTTGGAGCAATTCCTCCAGTGTAAGAGTCTCTTCCTAAAAAGCCTACATTGTGTGTATAACCTGGTAAGTTTGTACCGTTATTTTCTGTGTATGAAAGACGGATTTTCTTTACCGAAGTTGCTACATCAACTGCACCTAAAACCAATTTTTTCCAAAATGGTAATTTTTTTCTGTTGAGTTTTCTACCTCTTGAACTTTTTCCTCTACTTAATCGGTTATTTGATTTTCCTTTTTCAGCCGATTTTTTATCTTTAGAAGCTAATTTTCCTTTCTTGTCTTTTGCTTTGTCTTCTGCTTTATTTTCTCCTTCTTTTCCGCCTTTTTCTTTTGCTTTTGCGGCTTCTTTTGCTGCTTTCTTTTTCGCTTTTTTAGCGGCTTTTTCTTTTTTCTTCTTCGCTTTAGCTCTAGCTTTAGCTGATTTATTCTGATTAAATATCTTGTTTACACCTAAAGTTCTATACAGTTTCTTCATATCTAAATCTGCATTAAAATTATGTGTATTTGCATTTTGGATGATATTACCAACCAAATCAACATGATCTCTAGAGGCAGCTTGCCAATCAAAATCGCCTGTATAACTGTATGTTCCTGTAATAAATTTAAGCGCAGGAATTTTATCTAATGGCAATTTATAGGTTGCATCTAACTTTTGATGATAATGTTCTGGACGACCCATTGCAAAGAATTTATTAAATATCTGACCATTTATAACCTTGTGTTGTGCGTCTTTTTCAAAATAATCATTAATATAAGAATTGGCTGCTCTAAAACTTAATTTAAGTGATTTTGTAACATCATAAGCAATATTATAATCCCAATCAAAGGCATAATCTCTACGCTCTAAAGTTGGTAAATCTGGTAAAATACTGCTTTCTACTAAAGGTCTTGATAAAAACTCATTATAGGTTCTGTTAATATTAGAATTTACAGAAAAAGTACTTGGTAAATAATTAAAATTAAAGTCTTTTAACCATTTTAAATATTTTGCTTTACTCAAGAATTTCATCTTTTTAAAAGGCTCAACAGATTTTGGTTTAAAACTAAAATTATATCCTGCGGAAGCTCTTACATTTTTATCGTTTGCTTTTTCTACATTATAATCATGGTGTTGTGTATCGCTATACGCAAAAGAAACAGATAGATTTTCTACATCATAAAAGCGTTGTTTCTTTTTTTGATTGGTACGTTCTTTACGAACATTAATTAAACTAATGCTTCTACGTTTGGTATAATCTGATGCTTTATTTCTATTTGGACTTGATTCTATATCGGTATTTTCAAATAAAACATCTTGGTATTGTGGATCGTATTTTGGGTCTTTTAATTCTTCTGCAATACTAACATTTAGAGGTAATTTAATTCCGTAATGCTTTGGTAATAACTGTCCGATATTAATATTTGAAACCAAATCGTAATGTTTTGAATCTTCTTGGCTACGTTCACCAACTCTTTGGTCTAATGAACCAAAACCTTGCGTAGATAGTCCTCCAGAAGCTGCAATATCAGCAAAATCTGCTAAGTTTAAATTGGCATTTGCGGTTGCTGCCCATCCTCCTTTATTGTCAAAATCTACTACACGCATTTCGTTAAACCACAGTTCTGCACTTTGAGGTGTTGTACTGATGTTTTTAACACCCAACATCATGGTTTTTACTTTAGAAAGAGTAGGATTTCCTTTTACATATAATTTAAACGAACCAAAATCTTTACCATCTGTTCCTCCATTGGTAAGTGTAGGATACAATACATTTGGAGCTGCTGCATTTGGATCTTTAAAACGTTCTAAACGCAATTTACCAAATTCTTCAAGAGCTGCTTCTATATTGTTTTTCCATAATTCTTCTCTGCTTGTAGTATTGCTTTCTGAAACGAGTAACGGAACTTCAATTTGATAATAATTATCTTTTATATCACTTCCTAAACGGATGATTGCTGCAAGACTTCCATCTGTTAAATTTGGATCGTTTGCTGTTCTTGATTCTAGATGCACAAAGAGTTTAAACTTTTTAAACATTCGCATATCAAAAGTGGTGTTTTTAAAAACTGCTCTTGTTTCATCTGGAGCTAAACCTTTTACTTTTAAACTAATTGATTGCTCATTTTGTCTTTGTACAGATGTATTTCCTCTTAAACGTTCTTGCTCAACTCCTGGAGGCATTTGGTAGCGTCCTCTGTTTGAAAATAAATTAACAACACCAACTTCAAAATTCTGATTTTGTTCAATAGTTAAATCTTCTAAAGCAGGATCTGTTGGTAATGGTTCTGCTAAAACTTTGGTGTAACGTCTCCAATTTCCTCTAACCAATTCAAGTTTTGCCATTCTTAAAACAACAGGAATTTTAAATTTAGTCATAAAAATTCGCATAAAACGAATGGAGTTAAAACTGTCTATTCCACCAACTCTAATTCCTGCATGGTCTGGATCTGCATCATTAATTGTTTGAATAGGAATTCTAAATTGATACCAAGTAAAATCTTTACTTGTACCGTTTGGTAAGGTTTGTGTTCTGGTAACTTTATCAATAATATAATTTTGTCCAATTGCCATTTCTGGACTATTTTTATCTTTTATTTTAATTTTATATTGATAGTAAGCCTCTGCAGTACTCATGGTTTGATCTCTGTTTAAATCTTCGGTATCTGGATATTGGCTTCCTGTGGTTGGGTAGCTTTCAGTTGAATTATTTAAAGTAGGAGAGTTTCCTTGTGTGCGGTTAAAGTTTTTATATCTTGTAAGTATAGATGCACCAATATTGTCTAAATGGGTACTTCTATAAAATTCATAATTATCACTTGCTGCATCATTATTGTTTAAAACTGCTGGAAGACTTCCGTAAAGAGCGGTTAATTTTGTTCTCTCATTATCATCATTTCTACCATCTAAACCTAAATCTTGGTTTGGTCTTTCGTTATCGTCTTCAGTAAAAGCATTGATTAAGGCTTGGGTTGTTGGTATAACAGAATAATTGGTGTCATCTACATTTTGTCCTTGTATTTGATTTCCGTCTGGAGGCAATCCGTTTTCAAACATTTTACGATCATCGTGTAAAATATCTTCAGAAATATTTCCTAAATTGAAGTATAATTCTCCGTTAAAATCAGTTGGATTGATATTTGCAGGAGCACCTTCTGCTTGTGTGATAGAATAATTTTCAAAAGGATCCATTATCCAAAATTGAACATACTCTACATTGGCTTGTTGGAAATCGGTTGTGGTTAAAGCACGCATAATTCCTCCCCAATTTTCTTCTGGGTTGGTGAATTTACCTGTGTTGTTATCTACATTATCCGTTTCAAAATTATATGCACCACGCTCTTGAGGATAATAAGCTAAATTTAAGGTTTGAATAATATTAGATTGCGATATATCTATATCTTGATCTGGAAATAACTCATTATAACCTACTCTTTTTGTTTCTGCTCTTGAGAGTTCATCATCATCAATACTATCTGGTCTTAAAGATGTTCCGTAAAACAATCTATCAATAGTAAACCAGTTAAAACGTGCTCTACGGTTTCCGTATTTAAAATTTTCTACAACATCATTATCATCAAAGAAATTTAAACCTGTAATTGCTGGTTGATTGTCTGGCATACTTGCCATTTTCCATTGTGTTGGAGAGTCTATGTTTAACGGAATTTGAGTGCTTTCAAAATCATCTAAATACGAAGCTGCTTCACCGTTGAGTTCAATTCCTTTAGGAGAATTTGGCATTAAATAAGCTGCTTCTGCTCTAATTGAAAAGTTTGAAGGTGCATCAGTATCAATATTTGGTAAATAATTCACCCATTTTGTTAATTTAGGAACTTCTGTGGTATAGGTTAAATTAATTCCTGCAATAGCGTTGTTTACAGGTTCTGCTCCAAATTGTGCTTTTTGAGTAAAAGGCTTTTCGTTTAATTTTAAGTATGTTCCTCCAATAGAAAATTGGTCAGAAAATTTGTGTTGTACATCAATACCATAAAAACTTCTACTTTGTGTTGAAAAAGCATTGTTAGATTCAACAGAAACTTGAATTGGTGCGTTTGATGAGATTAAAGAAGGATTGATGATTTGCACATTACCAATTTGATAATCAACTACATAATCTACTCCTTCAACTAAGTTTCTTCCTCCTGTGGTAACTACAACAGAACCTCTTGGTACGTTAAAAGCTCCAAGCGGAATTCCATTTTGCCCTTCGGATTTATAGTATCCTTTAATTAAATATTTGTCTTTTGATTGAAAGTTGTTTTGTGCATCAGATTGTGTTCTGTTGTACATTTCTCTAAAAATATAAGCATCATCATTTGGATTGGTTAGTAAACCCGAATCATCAATTCCGTCAAGGTAATTACCAAAAGGCTCAACCACAGGAAAATACACCAATCCTTTTTGAGAGTTTACGGTTATTCCTTCTACATAATCAAAAAAGCCATCACCACCATCTTCTGCATTATTAGATGAATCTAATCTATCTACACGCAATAAATTTAATAAAGGTTGCTGATTAATACCAGCAGTTTGTGCGTTTTGCAAAGTGTTTAACGGAACACCAGTTGCATTGTCTTGATACAGAATTTCTAATCTAAATCCATCTGGATTCATTTGAAAAGAACGCAAATCATATACATTTTTCATCATTAAATCCCACATGTGAGAAGTGGTTGAAATAATTTCTGGACGCAATAATTTTAACACCAAGTTTGCAGGAGCAATTACACCATTGTCTGAGAGTTCTCCAACAGTATAAACTTGACCGTTTTCTGTATATTCAAAAGCAACAGACAGTATTTCACTTTCTGCTAAGGCTCTGTTTAAAGAAATATAACCTAATTGTGGTTGAAGTGTGAAATCTGTTCCTAATTGTAATTTTCTTGCATTTTCTAAAACGGTATAATCCGATCCTTGACTAAAGCCTGAAAGGCTAAAACTAGTAAAAGCACTAGACAAGGTATTAAAAGAACGAATATCACCATTTATAGTTAGTAAATTTTTTAAACTATTGGCTTCGTTTGAAGGATCTTGCCCTTGAAAATCACCAATACTTGTGTTGGTTACTAAATTTTGGTCACGTTCACCTAAATCCGCAATTGCTACAATATTACGTACATTTTCTGTTTGATTATTTCTGTTGGTTACCCAAACTTCTACACGAGTAATATTGATAGAACTGTTTACTAGTGGAAAATTTTCTAAGGCTTTATCGTAATCTTTTCTAAAACGTTGTGCCAAGAAAAAGTGACGGTCTTTATCATAATCACTTGCTTTTAATTCAAATTCATGAACTGTTGCGCCACCTTGTGCAGCTACACTACGTGTTTGCGATTGTTGTTTTGCGCCAACCATAGTAATTTCTGTACCTCCAAATTGCAATTTTACTTTTCCTCCAAAGAGGTTTTGCGCTCCTTTAATTAAGGAAGATTGCAATGGCATACTTACATTACCAACTTCAATTTTTTGAAGAATATCATCTTCGGTTGGTGTGTATTCTAGTTTTATTAAATTTTGAAAATCAAAAGTAGATTGTGTATCGTAATTAATATTTACACCTAAACGTGTTCCTACTTTGGCATTTACACTTGCGCTTATTTGCTGATCAAAATCAAAGGTAGTACTTGTTCGTTGTTTTTCTGATAATCTTGGATTTTCTGTTTTTTGATACAAAATACCAAACTTTACCAACACATTTCCTTGTGCATTGACTTCAATTTCATTAGAACCAAAGAGCGATTCAAAAAACTTAGAGTTGATGTAATATTTTGGTAATAAATCTTTTTTTGCATCATCACTACCTTTCTTTTTACCGTCAATGGCACTGGTTTTTGACTTGTAATAATCCATCATATCGCGTTGTAAACGATATTCTTCATACTCTTTTTGAGTCATGTAAATAGGTCTTTTTACATAAAAATCACCTATTTTTTCTAAGAAAATGTATTGTCCTGTTGCAGCGTCATAAATTACTTCGGTCTTTGAACCGTCTAAAAATAAACCACCATTTTGATTGGCGTTAAAATTATATGGCAACGGCGGAATAGAATCAGTTGCAACTGTTGGATTTACTTGAGATTGAGCTAAAAATCCTATACATAAAAATAGGATAAGTACACTTAATTTATATCTTTGTTTCACGTTCTTTTTCAATTTTTTACAAGTTTTTAAGCGCTTGTTTTATTAAAACTTCAAGGCTAATATTAGGGGTTTCTTGCATTATTTTTTGTACTAGTTTATCTACCTGTCTTTTGGTATAACCCAAGACTTCTAAAGCAGATAACGCTTCATCTTTAACGGTATTGTATGAAGTGTCTAAATTATCTTCAGAAATAGTGTATGTTTTTAGTATTTTATCTTTTAAATCAATAATAACACGTTGTGCGGTTTTTGCTCCAATTCCTTTAACGGATTGTATGGTTGGAATATCTTCGGTTGCAATGGCTTGCTGAATTTGTTCTGAAGTCATTGAAGATAACATAGTTCTAGCAATACTTGGACCAACTCCAGAAACCGAAATTAACAATTTAAAAATTTCACGTTCTAATTTATTGATAAATCCAAACAAGGTATGCGCATCTTCTCTAATGGATAAGTGTGTGTAAAGTAAAACACTCTCTTTATCAGGGATTTTTGAAAAAGTATTTAATGAGATGTTTAAAAAATAGCCTATACCATTCGCTTCAATAATTGCGTTTGTTGGTGATTTTTCTATTAGTTTTCCTTTGATGTATGTAATCATTTTTTTAACAACAGTTTAAGATGCCAAATGTAAGAAAATATTCTTTCTTTTGGTTGGAGAATTTGGGATTTATT
>CAZYKN010000044.1:1222-9725 GCA_964648135.1 uncultured Flavobacteriaceae bacterium | reverse complement strand
ATATACTTCACTATTTGATTTATCAAAACTAAATTTGGAAATAAAAGCATCTTTAAATCCTTTTTTTACCGCTTTTAACCGTAATTTTTTAGCATCAGATAAATTATTCGCAACAGCATAAAAATATTTGTAAATTTTACCAACTTTTACTCGTTCTATTGGTGATAAACCTTTAAAATTATATCCTTTTGCCTCAATTCTTTTAGTACTTGATGCTATTTGAATTTTATAATATTTACCCGAAGATGTTGTTTTTACAGCTTTCTCAGGTTCGTCATTTATATAATCATCAACTACAATACTATTTTTTTCTAAACGTTTTTTATAGGTTTTAATAGCTTTATAAATAGATTCTGCAATTTTGCTTTGTCCTAATGGTGTGTGCAAAAACTTTTCTTCTGCTTTATTGGTTAAAAAACCAATTTCTATCAACACACTTGGCATATAAGTATCATATAAAACAGCTAAATTACCTTGATTTACACCTCTACTTTTGCGTTTGGCAACCGTAACAAATTTATTTTGAACAATTCCAGCAAACTCAATACTGCGTTCAAGATAATCTTCTTGCATCATAGTTAGACCAATAATAAATTCTTGCGAATTTGGATCATTCGGATTAAATTTATAGTTTCGTTCTCCGCCATCTTCTAGCTTTACAACACTATTTTCACGTTTAGATAATTCTAAATTTTTTGGTGTTTTTCCCATTCCTAAAACATAGGTTGTAGTACCATGTGCATTGGTTACGGCAGAGTTACAATGAACAGAAATAAATAAATCAGCTTGTGCTTTATTGGCTATTTTACCTCTTTTGTGTAACTCAATAAACTTATTGGTAGCTCTAGTGTAAACTGTTTTAATATCATGTTCTTTTTTTAAAAAAGCACCTATTTTCTTAACTACTTTTAAAGCAACATCACTTTCATAACTCTTTTTAAAGGTTTTTAAACCAACTGTACCTGGATCTTTTCCTCCATGACCTGCGTCTAAAACCACAGTAAACTTTGAAACTTGTGCCTTTGCAACAAAAAAAGAAAAAGTAAAAATGAATAATAATACAAGAAAACGATAGTCTTTTAATTTTGGTAAAATTTTAATATTTTGTTGTGATTTCATCAATTAATTTTAATTATTTTTGACCTTGTTAATATCCATTCAATAATTGAGCCAATTTTGACAAAAATACTATTAAAAGCATTGCCAACAAATATAAAAAACATCCTTTTTTTAAGTTTTTTTTCTTTTATAGGAATTGCTTTTAGTCATGCTCAAGATATTCCTAGAAATAGAACGCTTCCGCAATCAAAAAATTCTGTACATAAAAAAAAAGATGCTAAAAAGCTTGAATCACTTCCTGTAAAGGAAAAAGATAGCACTGTTATCGATAGTATTCACCTAAAAAAAGAACTTTTAGAAGATATTATTAAAGACAAAGCAAAAGGGTATAAAGCGATTAATATGAAGAGTAAAATAACTACTCTTTATGATGAAGCGGAATTATATTACCAAGATATTGAGCTAAAATCAGGTAAAATTATTATTGATTTTGGAAAAAATCTAGCCTACGCTAAAGGAATTATTGACAGTACAGGTGCTTATATTCAACGTCCAACTTTTAAACAAGGAGCACAAGAATCTATTCAAGACTCCTTAATTTACAATTACAAAACTAAAAAAGCCATTGTTTTTGGAGCTAGAACAGAACAACAAGGAATGATTATTGATGCTTTTGTAACCAAGCGTGAAAATGATTCTACCATGTACTTAAGCAAGGCAGAAATCACAACTTCTAAAAAGAAAAAACGAGATTACTATATTGCAACAAAAAATGTAAAATTTGTTCCTGGTAAAAAAGCGGTTGGAGGAACATCACAATTATTTTTAGCAGATGTACCAACTCCTGTAGTATTGCCGTTTTTCTATGTTCCGCTAACAAAAGGAAGAGCCTCTGGACTGTTAATTCCTACTTATGGAGATAACCAAAATGGCTATTTTTTACAAAACGGAGGTTTTTATTTTGCCATTAGTGATTATGTAGATTTAGCCGTAACTGGAGATATTTACACCAATGGTAGTTGGGGTTTGCGTTTTGATTCTAACTATAAAAACAGGTACAGATATGGAGGCAGGTTTGGTATTCGATTTGAAAACTTAATTAACGGTCAAAGAGGGCTTTCAAATTACACAAAAACTAAAAATTTTCATATTAATTGGAGTCATAGTCAAGATGCAAAATCAAGTCCTAATTCTCGTTTTTCTGCATCGGTAAATTTTGGGTCAAGTAAATTCTTTAAACAATCTTTAAACGAATTAAGCAATCCTAAATTCTTAAAAAACACGTTGAGTTCGTCTATTTCGTATTATAAAAAGTTTGAAGGAACACCTTTTAATATGAATGTTGCGCTAACTCATTCACAAAATACAAACACCGAAGAAATTAATATGTCCTTACCAAATTTAACTATTGGAATGGACAGATTATATCCGTTTGCTCCAAAAGAAGGTGCAAAGAAAAATGCACTTCAGAAAATTGGGGTAACCTATTCGTTAGCTTTGCAAAACAATATTGTTACTAGTGATGCGGAATTTTTAAAAGCAGGAATGTTTGATAAAGCAAAATCTGGTATGATTCATAAACTTGCCATGAATACCAATATTAAAATGTTTAAATACTTCACCTTAACGCCAAATGTGAGTTATAGAGATGTTTGGTATTTAAAAACCATCCATAAAGAATGGAATACTACCAATAATGAAGTGGTAACTGATACTTTAAGCGGATTTAAAACGTTTAGAGATTATAATGGAAGTGTTTCTGCATCAACTAAATTTTACGGAACTTTTAAGTTTAAAAAAGGAAGAATGACGGCTATAAGGCATACTGTAACACCATCGGTTTCGTACGGATATACACCTGATTTTAGCAACTATTATGAAGATGTACAAAATGATGCCTTTGGAAACACAGAGCAGTATTCAAGATTTAAAGGTGGTATTTTTGGTGAACCTGGCAAAAATTCTTCCCAAAATTTAAGCTTTAATCTTAGAAATACTTTTGAAGCCAAAATAAAAGACAAAGACTCTACCAAAACAGAAACTAAAAAACTAAAGCTTTTAAATAATTTTGATTTTTCTACAAGTTATAATATAGAAGCAGATACGTTAAAATGGTCACCAGTACGTTTTACTACTTCAACGGTACTGTTTAAAAGCTTAAATCTTAACTTAAATGCTAATTTAGATCCTTACGCTATTACTGCTAGTGGTCAGCGTATTAACAAATTTAACATTAATAATGGAGGAAGTCTTTTTAGACTAACAAATGCAAGATTAACAGCAAGTTTTAATTTGTCTAATGACACCTTTAAAAAGGATAAAAAAGACGATAAGAACGAGAATAGTAACAATACCGATAATCAATTTGGAGATGATTTAAAAAATCATGAAAGCGGCTCAAATTCAAATAAAAAAGAAACTGAAACAAAAAAAATAAACCTTTTTGAACTTAAAATTCCATGGCGATTAAACTTAAATTACAGTGTTGGCTACAACAATACCAAAAGAGAAAATGAATTTGGCACAAATACCTTACGCTTTAACGGAAACATTGAACTTACTCCAAAATGGGGAATAAATTTTAGCTCTGGTTACGATTTTAAAGGTAAAGGTCTTTCCTATACAACACTTGGTTTTGCAAGAGATTTAGATTCTTGGAGAATGAGTTTTAATTGGACACCAATTGGTGCTCGTTCTACTTATTACTTTTTTATTGGTGTAAAAGCAGCTGCTTTAAGCGATTTAAAATATGATCAACATCAAGTACCAGACAAAAAAATATTTTAACAAAACCTAATTATGAAAAAAATAATTTTTACAAAAAATGCACCAGCACCAATTGGTCCATATAGCCAAGCTACAATGGTTGGAAACACACTTTATACTTCAGGACAAATTGCCATTAATCCTAAAAATGGAGAATTGGTAACCACAAATATTGAAGAAGAAACCAAACAAGTAATGGAAAACTTAAAAGCAGTTTTAACCGAAGCAAATATGACGTTTGAACATGTTTTTAAAACCACTATATTTATTGCTGATATGAAAAATTTTGCAAAAATTAATACGGTTTATGCAAAATATTTTAATGCAGAAACAGCACCAGCACGAGAAACAGTAGAAGTTGCTAACTTGCCAAAATATGTAAATGTTGAAATATCTGTGATTGCTAGTTTGTAATTAACTGTAAGTGTTTTTTTTACAATTTTTGTTTTCAAACTGATAATAAAAGAAATGAACTGATCGCAAATTGCGACCAGTTTAAAAATTTAAAACATTCTAGTATAAATCCTTATGCTTTATCTTAATTTTCTTAATTATTATACAGATACTAAACTAAATTCAATATGACGATTTATCACAATACATTATCTTTTATAGTATAATAATGATTTTAATTCATCAATAAGTCCTAACTTTGCTACATCAATAAAATAAACAAATGACATTAATAAAATCCATTTCAGGAATTAGAGGAACTATAGGAGGAAAAGTAAACAACAACCTAACTCCAATTGATATTGTAAAATTTGCTTCGGCTTACGGCTATTTTTTAATCAATGAAAATGCCAAAAACCCTGCTGCTTGTCCAAGTTGCGTTTCCACAGATCCATTAACCGTTGTTATTGGTCGTGATGCTAGAATTTCTGGTAAAATGGTAAGCAGTTTAGTTGCAAATACTTTAGTTGGTTTAGGAATTAATGTAATAGATTTAGGGTTATCTACTACGCCAACAGTTGAAATTGCAGTACCATTAGAACAAGCAGATGGAGGAATTATTCTTACTGCTTCACACAATCCAAAACAATGGAATGCCTTAAAACTACTCAATGCAAAAGGCGAATTTTTAAATGATGCACAAGGAAAAGAAATTCTTAAAATTGCGGAAAATGATTCATGTCATTTTGCTGAAGTAGATGATCTTGGGATATATACCAAAAAGAAAAACTATATGCAAAAGCATGTAGAAGAAGTCTTAAAACTAAATTTAGTTGATGTTGATGCTATTAAAAAGGCAAACTTTAAAGTAGTCGTTGATGCTGTAAACTCAACTGGAGGAATTGCTATTCCGCTTTTACTAAAAGCCTTAAATGTAGCGTGTGTAAAGTTGTATTGTGAACCTAACGGACAGTTTCCGCACAACCCTGAACCATTAGCCGAAAATTTAACAGAAATCTCTAAACTAGTCGTGCAGGAAAAAGCAGATTTAGGAATTGTAGTTGATCCTGATGTAGATAGGTTAGCGTTAATAAGCGAAGATGGATCAATGTTTGGAGAAGAATATACGCTTGTTGCTTGTGCTGATTATGTTCTAGGAAAAACGAGTGGTAATACAGTTTCTAATCTATCATCTTCAAGAGCATTGAGAGATATTACCAACAAACACAACGGAACATACCAAGCAAGTGCCGTAGGGGAAGTTAATGTAGTAAAATTAATGAAAGACACAAAGGCAATTATTGGTGGCGAAGGAAATGGAGGTATTATTTATCCTGAATCGCATTACGGAAGAGATTCTTTGGTTGGAGTTGCCTTATTTTTAAGCCATTTAGCTAATTTAAAAATATCTTGTAAGGAATTACGTGATTCTTATCCGTCTTATTTTATGAGTAAAAATAAAATTAAGCTAACTCCTCAAATTAATGTGGAAAACATTTTAATTAAAGTTGAAAACCTGTATAAAAACGAACAAGTATCAACCATTGATGGAGTAAAAATTGATTTTGAAAACGAATGGGTTCATCTTAGAAAATCAAATACAGAACCTATAATTAGAATTTATACTGAAAGTACTTCGCAAAAAAATGCAGATGCTTTAGCTGAAAAAATGATACAAGAAATTTCAGAAATTGCAGGGATTTAGAGGAAAGAGGCTTTTAGACCTCACAGGTTTTTAAAACCTGTGAGGTCTGCAAAATATTAAAAAAAAGATTACACAATAAAAAAAACAAAACTTACAATAAAATGAAAAAAACAATCCTACTTTTAAGCCTTCTAATAAGCAGTTATACTTTTGCCCAACAAGAAACCATAAACGAAAAAGTTAAAACTGATGCTGTTTACAAACAAATAAACACAAGAAAAGGACAATTTTTTGCATCTTGGGGTTGGAATAGAGATTCATACACAAAATCTGATATCTCTTTTAAAGGAAACGACTTCGATTTTACTATTTATGATGTAAAAGCAGATGACAGACCTAATCCGTTTGGAATTAAATTTTTATCTCCTGGAGATCTAACCCTTCCACAAACAAATTACCGATTGGGTTACTTTTTTAAAGACAATTACAATATTGTAATTGGCGCAGACCACATGAAATATGTAATGCGTAATTACCAAACTGTTAAAATTGATGGAACAATATCTTCTGGAAATTATGATTATGAAGGAACGCTTTATAATAATGATGGAACTTATAATGGAGATGACATATTATTATCAAACGAATTTCTTAAATTTGAACATACCGATGGCTTAAATTATGTTTTTGTTGCCGTTAATCGATTTGATAATTTTAACGAACTATTAGGTTTACACACATCAAAATTTGAAGTGAATTTAGAAGAAGGTATTGATGTTGGTTTTTTAATGCCCAAAACAAACACCACTATTTTAGGAAATAATAGATATGATGAGTTTCATGTTGCTGGTTTTGGATTTTCAGCGAAAGCGGGATTAAATTTAACCTTTTTTAAACATTTTTATCTTCAAGCAGATATGAAATATGGTTATATTAATATGCCTGATATTAGAATTACAGAAGATAAATCTGAAAAAGCAAAACAACATTTTGGCTTTTTTGAATCTATATACTCTTTTGGTTACCGATTTAAAATAAAATAATTTTTATAAAACAAAAAACATGTCCTTAGAAAAATATTTTGAAAAATTCAGAAAAAATATTATTGGTATAGATAAAACCTTTATTTCACCTTATGGTGAAAAAAAAATTATTTATACAGATTGGACAGCTAGTGGAAGACTTTATAGACCAATTGAAGAAAAGTTAATGAATGATTTTGGTCCTTTTGTAGCCAATACACATACAGAAACATCAGTTACAGGTTCTGTAATGACTAAAGCATATCATAAAGCCAGAACTATAATTAAAGATCACGTAAACGCCAATGATGATGATATTTTAATTACTCAAGGAAGTGGTATGACTGGTGTTGTAAATAAATTTCAACGAATATTAGGTTTAAGAATTAGTGATAATTTAAAGAAATATACACAAGTTCCAGAAGAATTAAAACCTATTGTTTTTATTACGCACATGGAACATCATTCCAACCAGACTTCTTGGCTGGAAACCATTGCAGATGTTGAAATTATTCCCTATTGCGATAAAGGATTGGTTTGTTTAGAAAGTTTTAAAAAATTATTAGAAAAATATAAAAATAGACCTGTAAAAATAGCTTCGGTTACGGCTTGTTCTAATGTAACAGGTATTCAACCAGAGATTTATGAAATAGCAAAACTAATACATCAATATAGAGGTTTATGTTTTGTAGATTTTGCTTGTTCTGCTCCTTATGTTGAGATTAATATGCACAAAGATGAGCAATCGTATTTTGATGCGATATTCTTTTCTCCTCATAAATTCTTAGGAGGTCCAGCAACTTCAGGAGTTTTACTATTTAATAAAAATCTATATCAAAATCAAACTCCAGATAATCCTGGTGGAGGAACAGTAACATGGACAAATCCTTGGGGAGAACATTCTTATATAAATGATATTGAAGTGCGTGAAGATGGCGGAACTCCCGCTTTTTTACAAACTATTAAAATTGCTTTAGCCATTCAATTAAAGGAAGCAATGAGCGTTGATAAAATTGCAAAAAGAGAACATGAAATCAATCAGATTGTTTTTAATAAATTAGGAAGTATTAGCAATTTGCATTTATTAGCAGCACAACATACAGAGAGATTAGGTGTTTTTTCATTCTATATTGATAGTTTGCATTTTAATTTAGGAGTTAAAATACTCAATGATAGATTTGGAATTCAAACTAGAGGAGGTTGCTCTTGCGCAGGAACTTACGGTCATTACTTATTGCATATAGATAAAAATAAATCCCATGAATTGGTAGATGAAATTACAGAAGGTTGCTTACTCGATAAACCTGGATGGATTAGAATGTCCATTCATCCAACGATTAGCGATAAAGAAATCACTTTTGTTTGCGATAGTATCATTGCTTTAGCAAATAATTTTAAAGAATGGTCTAAAGATTATCTTTATGATGAAAATTCCAATGAATTTAAACATATAGAAGATAATAATATAGAAGATTCAATTATTGAAAATTGGTTTTAATAATTGAATCTTGTTTATTTAGGTAATTTTTACTCACTCATTTTTATTTTCTCACAAAGTAGCCACAAAACCCTAGTAGGGTTAATTAAAGAAAACAACAACTCTTACGTATCACCAAAG